>NZ_JACHFL010000005.1:300000-380351 GCF_014201875.1 Deinococcus humi
TTTGCGCTGGAGGGCAAACTCAAGCTCGGCAAGGTGCAGTTTGCCCTGGAGGGCAAGGTGGGCGCGAAGATCAATACCGGCTTTGCGTACAGCGACCTGACCGGGGAGGTGACCTCCACTGGCGACGTGAACGTGTCCAGCACGCTTACCCCCAAGGTGAAGATGCCCAGCGTGTCAGAGGACTTCCGAATGGAGAGCGGGCTGGCCGTCCAGGTGGTGTCGGGTCTGGATGTCACCGCCTTTCCCTGGCTTGGTGCGTCGGCCCCGACCTTCGAGGCGCTCGAAGTGACCTTCGGCCCGAAGGTGGAGAGCAGCTTCGCGCCCGCCTCGACACAGGCGAAAGTCAACGATTATTCGTCGAGCTACGCCCTGAAGTACGCGGGCGGCGTGGGGCCGGGAGCAAGCCTGCAGAACATGTTTGGGCTGCTGAGCACCCGGGGTCAGACCAAACTGTTTAATTTCGCCCAACTGGTGGACTTCACTGTGACCCGTTCGCCCAACGGCAGCATCACTGGCGAGACGGGGCTCCGGGTGGGTCAGGAGGGCACCATCCGCGTGGGGCTCAACGCCACCAACGTGAATTTCCTGCCCAACGTCTACAACGTCTCCGAGGTGCACCTCTACCGTGACCGGAACGGTGTGCTGGAGTTCGTCCGCAAACAGACGGCGGTGGAGGGACAGACGCTCTTCGACTTCCCCTGGACGCCTGCCCCCGCCGACGTGAATCAGACCGCCGTCTTCCGCGCCTTCGTCATCAGCCGCATGACGCCGTTCCCACTGGAGCTGGACGACGACGCCAAACTCTCGGTCGTGGTCAGCCCGGACGCGAGTGACCCCGCTCCAACTCCGCCTCCTTCAACGCCCCCTGGTGACGGCAGCGGTCGCTGGGTGGGCTCGACCCTCACCCAGTGGAGCGGGAATGAAGCTTCCGGCGCGTCGGGCGGCACGGTCAGCTCCACCCACGTGGCCGACGGTGAGGCGACCTGCACGCTGGGAGAGGTGGGCACCGACGGCCAGCAGAGCGCCTCGTGGAGCTACAGGGTGGACGAGCGCAAAGAGGTCGTCGACACGAACAACTACCTGCATGTGACCACCCGGACCGCTCAGCTGTCCCGCACCGGTCTCCTTGAAGACAGCGCGCACCCGGACGACTACATCCTGACCGTTACGAAGATCTACCATCTCTCCAACGGTGTGTTGTACAGCCTGAAAACGGAGACTCAACCTGTGAGCGCCAGATCGGCCTGTACCCTGTACGAGGTGGACGATGAAAACACTGATCCTCTGGTCATCCAGGGCCACCGCATCACCCACGAGCCCAACCCCAACTGGACGCAGCTGTATCAGGTGGACGCGACGTTGAAATGACGAACTGTTCCAGCGGGAGTGCCTGGTGATGGTCAGGCACTCCCGCTGGCTTTTTGGATCCCGCAACGGATGCCCTGCAAAAAGCGCGAGCCGTTCCCATCCCCCAATCCCCTGCCGGTGGTCTGTCATGACGCCGCTGTCGCAATCCCCGGGGTCATGGACCCAGGCAGTCTCGTAGACGATGAGAGGGCTATGCTGGCCGGGTGACTCCCCTGACTCAATCCAGGTACGCCGAGCCGGCGGAGTATGACGTGACCCCAGCTTCAAACCAACGCTTTCACCTTTCCCCGCAGGCTCCGCTCCTGATCGCCGCTGGACTGGCCACTGGCCCCGTGGTGGCGCTGGGCTTTGGACGCTTCGCCTACGCGCTGCTGCTGCCCCCCATGCAAACCGCCCTGAACTGGAGCTACGTCCAGGCCGGAGCGATGAATACCGCCAACGGGCTGGGCTACCTGCTCGGAGCCGTCCTGGCCCCCGTCCTGATGCGGTGGTCCGGGGTGCGTGCCGCCTTCATGGTGTCGCTCCTCGGTATTGCCCTGACGCTGGCCCTGACAGCGCTCAGCGGCGAACTGCGCTGGCTGGCCGCGATGAGGTTCCTCACTGGTTTGGGCGGGGCCGTGACCTTCACTTCGGGCGGCCTCCTGGTGGCCCAGGTGGCGTCCGCCGCGCCGCCCCAGCGGGCAGGAGCAGTCCTGAGCCTGTTCTACGCCGGAGCAGGGCTGGGGATCTTGCTGACCGGGCTGGGGCTGCCGCCCCTTCTGGCCCACCTCGGTGCGGACGGATGGCGAGCCGGCTGGCTTGGCCTGGGGCTGGTGTCGTTTCTGGGGTTGGGCGTGGCCTGGACCGCCGCCCGGCACACAGCCGCCCAGTTGCACGGCAGCGCCGCCATCCGGATGGCCCAACTGTGGCCCCTGCGCAGCTCGCTGATCGCCTACGCCTGTGCGGGGCTCGGTTACGTGGCCTACACCACCTTCTCGATCAGCTACCTGCGCAGTCAGGGAGCCAGCACCCCGCTGATCACACTGTTCTGGGCCCTGCTGGGCCTGGCCGGGGTGCTGGCCCCCCTGGTGTGGAGCCGCCTGCTGTCCAGACGCTGGGGAGGGCGCAGCATGGGGATCCTGATGCTGCTGATGGGCACCGGCGCAGCCCTGCCCGTCCTGTCCACGCTCCCCTGGGTGGCCGCCCTCTCGGCCGTGCTGTTCGGACTGACGGCCCTCTCGGTGGTGGCCTCGACCACCACGCTCGTGCGGCAGAGCCTGCCCGCAGCGGTGTGGGGAGCGGGGGTGGCCACCTATACCGTCACCTTCGCGGCGTTCCAGAGTCTAGGACCGCTACTGACAGGGGCACTGGCCGACACCGGAACGGGGGGCCTGAGGTGGGGTCTGGGCGCATCGGCCGTCCTCCTGATGGTAGGGGCGGGCGTGGCCTTCAGCCAGCGGGTTGTCGGCGACCACGGCTGAGCTCGTCAGCGGGGTTGCGTTGCACTGTCACCACATCTGCGCCTGTAGGACGGTGGCAAACCGCTCTCAAGCGGAAGAAGGGGTCAACGTCGCAGATTCCGGGCGGTCCCCGCTCTCAATCGACCTTTGGGGAACCGGGTCACCCCCCTTAGTGGAAGCTAGGGTGTGACCAACGCCTGTTGGCATCAGGATTGTCTGGCGGTTGATGCATGTTGACCGTGTAGTCTTGCCGGCCCAGGACCTTACCAGCTAAACCCACTGAGAACGGACAGTCACATGTCCCTTAACACCTAACCTCAGCACAGATGGCAATCGGGCAGGTCAAAGTGTCCGGAGGGCCTGGCCATAAGTCGACAGTGGCTGTAAGGGAAGGGTGGGCTAAAGGCCGTTCGAAGTGAAAAGGCATCGAGGCGCAAATCTGGACCAAAGAATGAGCTTGCGTCATGATCTGCCCTAGCTGTTCAACGCCCACCCCATCTCAGGAAGCAAGGTGGCTCCGAGCATGCAGACCAAAGCTGATGGTCCAGTAGCTTCAGATTGACAAGTGTCACCGAGATGTCTTCTTTGTCTAACAAGCACAAGTCAAAGAGACAGGTTTGCTCCGGGCAAAATGGTGGGCGGGCCTTGACATTCCTATCGGTGTCGGCGCAGTGTATAGGAATACGATATAGAGATCCGACATACAGGAGATCCAACCATGCCCAGTTCCGCCCCCACCCCACCTGATGCCAACCTCTTGCGCGGTCACCTTGACCTGATCCTGCTAAGCATCATCCAGGGAACGCCCAAATACGGCCTGGAGATCAGCAAGCTGGCCCAGGACGCCACGAACGGCTACTTTGACCTGAAGGTGGGCAGCCTGTATCCGGCGCTGCACCGACTGGAAAAGGCCGGCTTTGTCCGTAGTGAATTCAAAAGTGGCCCCCGCAGCGGGAATCAGGTCAAGGCGTACACCCTGACCGAGAGTGGTGGGCGTGAGTTGGCCACTCGCCGGGCCGACTTCGAGACCTTCACGCAGCAGCTGAGCAAGCTGTGGACCCTGGCCGGAGGCATAGGATGAACCCCACGGAACGGTATGTCCGGCAGGCCACACGCGGACTGTGGGGCAAGGCACGGCGCGAGTTGAGGATGGAACTCGAGGGCCATATTGCCGAGCGCTGCCAGGAATTCCGGCTCTCGGGCCTGAGTCCACAGGAAGCCGAGCGTCAGACACTGCGGGAACTGGGCGCACCCGTGCAGGTCAGTGGGGGCATGCTGGACGTGTATACCGCCCCGGCGCTGGGGAAGGTGGGCGTGTTGAGCGCGCTGCTGGCCACTGTCCTCTTCTCAGCGCTGCCACAGGGGCTGGCACAGGTACAGAGCATTTACGGGAGCCTCCCGAACACGGGGCCAACGAGTTACCTGGACTTCGGGCAATTGAAAGCTGCCATTGAGAAGGCCGGTGGGAAAGTGAGCGGGTCAGCGGAAAAGGCAACCTTCACCCTGCCGGGCGCAGCTCCTGTAGATGGGATCACCGATGACCAGTGGCCAGGCGTGAGTTTGATTCAGGGCGGCAAGTCGTATTACCGAACGGACGCTCTTTTCTATAGTCTGGCAAACAACGGGCTGGATTTGCGTCTCAGTGGATGGACCAATCCAATCTTGAAAGCGGGCGGCACGAACATTCATCTTGAGACCGATGATTGGCAAGTTATCAACAATATGTACACCAGCGCCCTTGCTTCCGCTGGTCTCGGCTTTGATTTAGAGATGCCCTATGCCCTCATTGAGCGGGACAGCCTAAGGGGTCAGCTCAACTTCGAGGGTGAATTTCAAAAAGATACCGTTTACGCCCTGGTGATCCCCAAACTGGTGAGCTGGACAGGGACAGACGCGAAGGGCAAGCCTGTGGGAGGCTTCCTCAATCTCTTGAACACGGCCAGCCAGGCCCAGGCCGGTAGAGTTCAGTTTCAGGTGCCTGCGGATTTTATAGATTACAAACTGTATTCGAGCTTCAGTGAGTTTCAAAAAGCCCTAGAGCCTTACCAACAACTCATTACAGCCCCTGTGGCCCAGTGGAACGCTCAACACCCCGCGCCCGTGCTGCTCCTCAAGCTCAGCGGACGTTTCGGGCCGGACGCTTACACTGTCGTTTCACCCGCATCGGTCCAGCGTCAGCCCTGAGAGGACTGATCTTCCCAGCGGAACGGGGAGAGCCTGGTTCTCGTCGTCCCACCGTCAGGCTGCATCAACTTGGACGCGCTCCCATTTTCCCTGTCCTGCTGCCCTACCTGCCCCATGCTGGCGCTACCGGCTCCCGCCCTCCAGGTCAAAAGAACAGCCCCCACATGGGAGGGCTGTTTCAGGCCAGGGTTGGCCAGGCACTCTAGTCCAGATAGTCGCGCAAACCGGCGTTCATGCTCTCGGCGTACTTGAGTTTACGCAAAGCTTTGCTTTCAATCTGGCGCACGCGCTCACGTGTGACACTCAGAAGCTGGCCCACTTCTTCCAGCGTATGTTCGCGACCGTCCACGAAACCGTTGCGCAGCTTCAGGACAAGCGCCTCACGTTCACCCAGCGAGCTCAGTGCGCGTTCCAGCGCCTCGCTCAGTAACGTCTGGTTGGCGTTCTGCACGGGCGAGCCAAAGCGCTCGTCTGGAAGGAAATCACCATAGAAGCTGTCGCCCTCTTCCCCAATAGGTGTTTCCAGAGAGATCGGCTCATGCCCCACCTTCTGCGTATCCGTCACCTTCTCGGCGTCCCAACCCGGCCCCATCGCTTCGGCCGTCTCCTCCGCGAGAGGTTCACGCGACAGTTCCATCTCCAGCTGCCTGCTGATGCGGCTGAGCTTATTGATGGTCTCCACCATGTGAACGGGAACGCGGATGGTCCGCGACTTGTCCGCAATGGCGCGCGTCAGGGCCTGACGAATCCACCACGTGGCGTAGGTTGAGAACTTGTAGCCCCGGCGGTATTCGAACTTCTCGACCGCACGAATCAGGCCCTGGTTGCCTTCCTGAATCAGGTCCAGAAGATTCAGTCCACGGTTCGCATATTTCTTGGCAATACTGACCACCAGACGAAGGTTCGCCTCAATTAGGGCTTTCTTGGCCGCTTCGCTGTCCTCGACCAGACGCTGCAGGTGGCGGCGGTGGCGGTCGTCGAGGTCGGGGTCACTCTCCAGTTCATTGCGGGCCGTCTCACCCTCCTCGTACCGACGCGCGAGATCCATTTCTTCCACTGCGCTGAGCAGTTCGATCTGTCCAATCTCGTGCAGGTACTGCCGGAGCGAATCACCCTGGTAGGCGTCCGCGCTGATCTGAATTTCGAGTTCCTCAGCTTCCTTACTGGTGTCCACTGGAGCCTGATCCAGGTCCGCTTCCAGACTCAGGTCATCGTCCAGCACGTTCGGATCAACGGGAGCAGCCAGTTGGTCCAGTGCGGTGAGCTCCGCAGGCTGATCGAGTTCTCCTTCGGTAGCGGGGTCGTGGGCAGCAGACCTGAGAGTTGCCGTCCGGGTCTGCCGGGGGGCGCGTGCGCGCTTGGGGATGGGCGTGGAGGAATTCAGAGTGGATTTTGCTGGCATGGTGGTTATCTCCGTGGTGCCCAGGTGGCGCTGGCCGCCTGAACAGGGCGAGAGGTTGGTGTCAGAGGGAGAAGCTGGAAAGCACACGGGTGGTGCGGCCGTTTTCGGGGGTCAGTTCGGAATCCGGGCGACGTGACCGAGGGCGTCAATCACACTTTTTACGGCTTTCACCAGAACGCTTGCAGCCTGATTGTCTGTGCAGTTTGCGCAGCGCTGTGAAAGTCAACGAGGGCTTAGAGAAATGGGGCGAAGGGTTCGGTCTGCTGGGGTTCTGAAATCTGGATTGGAATGGCTTACCTGGAACAGCTCGCGCTCAGCGCATTCGTGCGGCTGAACACCCTTGATGGGCTGCCCGTTTTGCAAGAACTATTCGCAGCGCGGAGTTCCTGGGCGGCTGTCACCACGACATATTCAGCAGCAGCCATCTCTGGCGGATATTGCATATGGATCATCGGTGGTCCTTTTAAAACCGACTGAAGTGTTGCCCTCAGGCAGGTGAACAGACAGTGTTCTCAAAGAACAGCTGAGTGCCGCTCTGTCTCGTGGTCTTGGTCCGGGGTCTGCCTGTATTTCGCCCAACGGAGGATGTCAACCTGACGGGCCGGAGGTAGCAAGGCCAAAGCGCGATGGAATGGGCAAGGCGGCCAGGAGAGCCGCAACAGTTCTGAGGTCTTCGAAAGCAAAGCGTGCGATCTCGGGGTGCAGTCGCCATAAACCGGAGCAGGCTGGCTGGCCCGTCAGGCCACGATCTACGGTCAATTCCTGCAGAGCCAGGAGGAGAAGGGCGGACATTCGAGCTTGCGAACACGTGCGTCGCAAGAAAAAATCGTTGACTTGTGCAGCGGAGCCGAACCGCGCAAGACTCCAATAATATGCGATTGACACTGCTTATGTCAACGTTTCTGCCGCTGAATTGGTCCATTTCTGAGTAAGACGGGCGTCCAATGACGCATGAACGGTCTCCAGTGGCTTTAGGGACTTCGTGCCGTTTCCGGGCTCTATAAGGGCGGGCGCCTGTGGTGCACTCATATCCTCAAGAGGACAGCACGTTACCTGGGAAACCCTGACCGAGCCAAGTTGAGCGACGTCAGGGCTCCATAACGGCCAGCGCGTCGATCTCGACGAGCAGACCTGGGTTGAGACCCACATACACGGTGCTGCGGGCCGGGTAGGGCGCCTCGAAGAACTGGCGGTACACGGCGTTCATGGCCGCGAAATCCTCCACACGGGTCAGGTAGACACCCACCCGCAGCACGTCACCCATGCTCGCCCCAGCGGCCATGAGGGCGGCACGCACATTTTCCAGCGCCTGGCGCGTCTGCGCTTCCACACCCTCGTGGGGCTGACGGGTTTCCGGGTCAACGCCCACCTGACCCGCCGTGTGGATAAACGGACCAATCCGGACCGCATGCGAGTAGGGTCCGGCGGCGGCCGGAGCACGCTCCGGGGTGAAGCTCTGGCGTGACATGGGGAGGTTGTACCACGCCCTATGCGTTGGGGCAGCCAATTACCACCACACAAAGGGCTCCAGGTGAGGCGACAGTTCGCTGTCCTCCAACAGCGTCGCAAGAGTCCGTCCAGCTGTGGGTTCCAGGATCTGCTTGGGGTTCTCCGCATCATCAGGCGCTGCAAATCCAAGGGGCTTTCCTCAGGCACGGCGAGCACTTCGTCCACATCTTGATGCTCGTCCGGAAAGGTCGGCGCACCTTTGGAGTCGGCGACTTCCTTCGTCAAAGGGCTGAGGGCTGAGCCATCCGGCCGATTCGGCGGGCCATGTCCGGCGTCTACAGTCTCTCCATGCTTTCTCCAAGTCAGCCCACCACAATGTGGTTCGATTACCGCCTTGTCATGCAGCCCTCGCCCATCCATGGCGTCGGCACCTTCGCCACCCTGGACATCACTGCGGGCGAGTTGCTGATCCTCGTGACGGGTGGGCTCGTCTACACGCGCGAGGACCGGGACCTCGGACGGGTCAGACTCGCAGGCGAGCTGTACAACGAAGAGGAGTTGCCGGGCGGCCAGCTCATTGTTACGCCAAAGGTCTTCCACTACTACATCAACCATGCGGACGAGCCGAACATCGTGGACGTGACGCGCCATCCCGCCTCGACTCAGTACGTCGCTCTGCGCGACATTCACGCGGGGGAGGAACTCACTGCCCGTTACCTGTGAGTGAGGGCACGGCACAGCGGGCTGGGCATACGCAACTTAAGGTCCAGAACACCTTCAACGTGCTTCCTCAACGCTGGGTGGACCAGCGGACCTTTGCTTGGCTCGGGAATAACAGACACCTGTCAAAGGACAACTAAGCCTTCCACAAGACCACCAGAATACTGGTGTACCTCGCCATGATTCGCTTGATGCTGCGCCGCCGGCAGCCGCTCAGAAGAAGTTCAAGAGGCGTCTCGCACTCCGTGCTACGGCTGCGTCCACGCGGTGAACACAGGCGTGGATATAGTAAACAGCAATCAGCAGCCGGGTGGCATTAGGAAGCCGTCACTACGCCTAAGGGCCGGGCGGTCCTCGACTAATCCTTCGATGAAGATCAGCATCAGCGCCTTGGGACAGCTCCCGCCGGACTCGCCCGTGAGTTAATCGACCAGCTACGGCGCGGTCCCGCCAATGCGCCCCTCCCTACAGCACCGGTTCCCGAAATTTTGGTGCCAAGTTTGATATTCACAACGTCAAAGACGCACAGGGTCAACGGGCTACGAATAAGTTTCTCGATAGGCTTTTTCAAGAGCGTCTGAACAGTTTGCCACCGTACTTGAATCGAGACGCTGCACGCTGAATCCATGAAACCCCTGACCCCTACCCGCCACGGAATTGTTGATTACTGCGCCTGCGCCTTGATGCTCGGTGCGCCCCGACTGCTCAAGCTCTCTTCAGAAACGCAGGCGGTGTCCGCAGGCCTGGCTGCTTCGTATCTGGGTGTGACGGTGTTCACCGACTTTCCGCCTGCGTTGCGCCGTGTGCTGCCCTTTCCCTTACATGGGAAGATTGAGCTGGGCACGCTTCCGCTCCTGCTGGGCCTGGCGGCCTGGCGGCGAAGTGCAAACGAGCGGCTGTACTTCCTGGGGTTGGCAGGGATGGTGGCAGGGGCCTACGCCCTGACGGACTGGCAGGCCAACCCGGACGAGACCTGATCACGACTTCCGTCCGGATAACTTGGTCTTGAAACCGTGCTAGACGGGGAAATTCTCATGGTGTAATGGTTTGCGAAGCGGGACGATGGATGAAATTGCTGTGGAGTTATAACGCCTTCAGCACCCTTCGGAGTCCTGTTTACCGAGCCTCACTCACCGTCGCATTCTTTTCCCCCGCTCATCGCTCTGGCTAGCCTGGATTAGGCCCGGCCCACGAGTTTCATGCGGAATTCAGTGCCCTCATCCCCCAGAGCTTCGGTGACTGTCACACGGAAGTGAGCGCCGTCGTGCATCTCCAGCAGGCATTCGCTACCGGCGCTCAGGCCCGGAGCCGCCTCGGTCAGGGTGACCCGCAACATGCCGCGCCCACCTTCGAGCGCGGCCAGTTCTCCAGGTACAGCGTGGTCCCCAAAATGGGCCACGATCTGGTTGAACTCGCGCACTTCAGGCGTCGCCCATCATCAGGCCTTCAATGGTGTGGCCCTGGACGATGGGCTCCAGCTCGTCGACCACGCGGCAGATCAGGTGGTTCTTGACCTCCTGTGGCAGCCGCTCGTAGTAGCCACGGGTGAACTGCAGGTCATGGAATTCGTCATGTCCGGCACCGGGCGCGTCGACCCCCAACACCAGCACCGGGCGCGGCTTGTTGCTGACGTTGGCAGTACCGCGGTGAATAGTCAGCGCGCTGCGCACCGAGATGTCGCCCATTTTTGGCAACTTGCGCTGGGCCAGGGCGTGATACCGGGGGAACAGCGAGACTGGGGGAAACATGCCGTGGTCGTATTCGCTGGGATCGTCCCACTGGGTGCCGGGGGCAATCTCGAACGGCCCCATGTCTGCCTCGACATCAACTGTGGTCAGGTTGAAAGCCAGGGAATTGAGGCGGCGGTCCACCAGCGTCTCGTCGCCAGCCCGGAAATCACGGTGCCACGGCTGATCCTTGGCTCCAGGGTTGGGCACATCAAAACCGATCTCGACGATCTTGTAGTTCGGACCAAGCACGCTGGCACACACCGTCTGCACCCAGGGGTGCGTCACGAGGTCATAAAAACCGCTGATGTCCTCGGGGTGAATCTCGACGTAGTGACGGTTGGTGCCGCGCCCGACAGCGCCACCGGGCCGGGCCAGGGCCTGCTGGTACAGCACGGCAAGTTCCTCACCGAGCCGGGCGGCCCACTCGCGGGGGAAGGCTCCTTTGAGCCCGATGATGCCGTCGCCGTACAGCGCCCCCATGATGGTGGGAACGTCGTATTCGGGGGCAGCGTAGGGCGTGGCGTTGATCTGGGGGGGCGTGGGGTTATGCACGGTCATGGGGTCCTCCTGAGGGACGAGGGAAACGTCAGGGGAGATTCGGGCCTCTTTATGCTACCCCTGCCGGTTGCGCGTGAGCCTGTTTTGAAGAATCACCACAATCAGCAAAAAGGCGCCGCGAATCACGGACTGCCAGTACGCACTGAGGCTGATGGTGCCCCGGCCATTTTCAAAGTTAAGGATGTTGAAGATGATGCCCAGCAGCAGCACGCCGACCAGCGTGGACCCGACCGAGCCGCTGCCGCCGGTCAGCAGGGTGCCGCCCACCACCACGGCGGCAATCGCCGTCAGTTCCCAGCCCAGGCCTTCGGTCGGTTGTCCCGCCCCAAACTGCGATGCAAGGATCACGCCAGCCAGGCCGGCCAGCGCCCCAGACAGCACATACACCCACACCAGCGTCCGCCGGACCGGCAACCCCATCAGCTGTGAGGCTTCCTCGTTGCCCCCGATCGCCAGCACATGGCGCCCGAAACGGGTCAGGCGCAAGACCACCATGCCTAGCGCAAAGGCCACAAACAGCACGATGGCAGTGAACGGAAGCCCGCCGAGAGTGCCCTGCCCAAAGGCGGTGAAGCCGTGGTCAAAATCGGCCGAGACCGACTCGTTGTTGGCCAGCATCAGGGCCAGACCGCGTGCGGCGAGCAACATCGCCAGGGTGGCAATGAACGGCAGAATGTTGAGGTAAGCGATGACCAGACCGTTGATCAGGCCCAGCAGTGTGGCGGCCGCGACGGCCCCCAGCAGGGCCGGCCACAGGCCGTAGGGACTGAGCAGCGCCGCCACCACACTGGCGAACGCGGCGACGCTGCCCACGCTGAGGTCGATGCCGCCCGTCATGATCACAAAGGTCATGCCCAGCGCGATCAGTCCGAACATGGAGTTGTAGCCCAGTACGGTAAAGACGTTGTAAGACGTCAGAAAGCCCTCGTAGCGCAGGGCGCCGAATAGGATCAGCAGCGCAAGGGCGACGAGAACGCCGTACTGCTGGAGCAACTGGACGGTGCGAAAGTAGGGGGTCACGCGGGCGGTGGGGGTGGTGGTCACAGGTCAGGGGTCTCCTTGCACAGGACGGGGCTGGACTGGCCCGGCGTCGGCGGATTCGGGGTCAGCGGCGCTGACGCTGGATGTACACGGCGACCAGGATGATCACGGCCTTGACCACCAGCGCCACCGCCTCCGGCACCCCCCGCGCCAGGAGGGTGTAACGGATCAGCTGGATGATCAGCGCGCCCAGCAGCGTACCGACGATGGTCGCGCGGCCACCGGTCAGGGCGGTGCCGCCCACTGCCGCCGCTGCGATGGCGTCCAGCTCCATGTTCAGGCCAACCTGATTGGCGTCCGAGGAAGCGTTGATGGCGATGACGATCAGGCCCGCTACGCCGGCAAGCAGCCCGGAAAGGCCATATACCGCCAGCTTCACCCGGCCCACCGGAACACCGGCCAGCCGCGCGGCGGCCTCGTTTCCACCCACAGCCAGCACCTGCCGGCCGAACACGGTTCGGCGCATGATCCAGGCGAACAGGGCAACCACCAGGACCATCAGAATGACCTGGAAGGGAATGCCCAGCGGCCGGCCCAAGCCGATGTACTGAAACGCGGGCTCGCTGAAGGTCTGCAACTGCCCATTGGTGACAACCTGCGCGATGCCGCGCCCGGCGATAAACAGGACCAGGGTCGCGATAAAGGGCTGCAGGTTGAAGCGGGTCACGAGCATGCCATTGAACAGCCCGAACGCTCCAGCGGCCAGCACTGGCAGCACAAAGGCCAGCGTCAGCCCCAGCCCCGGGCTTCCCAGTGGGGGATGCAGAAAGAGCATGGGCGCCAGAGCCCCACTGATGGCCATAAGGGCGCCCACCGACAGGTCAATGCCGCCGGTGGCCATCACCAGGGTCATGCCCACCGCAACGATGACGATGGTGGCCACCTGCGTGAGATTGACGTTCAGCGTCTGGGCACTGAGAAAGTTGGGCGTAAACAGCGCGTTGAACAGAAACAGGGCCGCCAGGGCCAGCAGCGGCCCCAGCAGTGCGGAGCTCTGCCGCCTGGGTCTGCGACTGCGGGCCATCACCGGGGGGGTGAGGGTCTCGGGCCCGCTCATGCCGGCGCTCCAGGCAGGGCGGCGCTGGGCCCACCAGGAGCGCCGTGGGCCATGGCGTCCATGATGGCGTCCTGGCTCAGCGCCTCGCGGGGCAGTTCGCGGATGCTGCGCCCATCGCGCATTACCACCACCAGGTCCGCCCCTTCGGCCAGTTCCTCCAGCTCACTGCTGATCATCAGGACCCCCAGGCCTTCGCGGGCCAGTTCGCTCAGCAGGGCCTGAATTTCGCCTTTGGCCCCCACATCGATGCCCCGGGTGGGCTCATCCAGAATCAGCAGTTTGGGGTTCATGCACAGCCAGCGCGCCAGCAGCACCTTCTGCTGGTTGCCCCCGGACAGTTCACGAATTTTCTGGTCCGGGCCGGCTGTCTTGATGCCCAGACGCGCGATGAACCGGTCCACAATCTCGGCCTGACGTCGCGAATCCACGATGCCGCCCCTCGACAGAGCGGGCAGCAGGGCCAGCGTCAGGTTCTCGCGCACCGAAAGGTCGGGAATGATGCCCTCGATCTTGCGATCTTCCGAACAGAAACCCAACCCGGCCCGGATGGCGTCGCGCGGCGAGCCGAACTTCACGGGCTGCTGCTCCATGTGGACCTCGCCGCCCAGCAGCGGATCGGCCCCGAAGACCGCCCGCGCCGCCTCCGTCCGCCCTGAGCCCAGCAGGCCGGCGAGGCCGACGATCTCTCCGGCCCGCACCTGAAAGTCGGCCTCCTGAAGCACCGTGCCGGTGTGCAGTCCCCGCGCTTCCAGCAGTGTTTCGCCCGAGGTCGCGCGGCCCCGCACAAAGGCGGTTTCGCCCTCCTGACGCAGCTCGCTGGTGTCCTTGCCCAGCATCCTGGCCACCAGTTGCAGCTTGCTGACCTCGGCCATGGGCTGCTCGGCCACCGTCCGGCCGTCACGCATGATCGTGACGCGGTCACATACTGCGTACAGTTCGTCCAGCCGGTGCGAGACAAACACCACCGAGACGCCTTGCGCCTTGAGCTGCCGGATGACTCCGAACAGCGTTTCGACCTCACGGTCATCCAGGGAGGAGGTCGGCTCGTCCATGATGACCAGCTGGCTTTTGAACGACACGGCGCGGGCGATCGCGACCATCTGCTGCACGGCGACGCTGTGGGACATCAGCGGGCTGGTCACGTCCACGCGGACCTTGAACCGGGCCAAAACTTCCTGCGCCTGCGCGTTCATGCGGCGCCAGTCGAGAAAAGGACCCCAGCCAAGTTCGCGCCCCAGAAAGATGTTCTCGGTGACGCTGCGATAGCCCACCAGATTGACTTCCTGATAGATGGTGCTGATGCCGCCAGCCTGAGCCGCCTGCGGAGAGGCGAACGCCACCTCCTTTCCCCTGAACATGACGCTGCCCGCGTCGCGGCGGTAGGCCCCGGTGAGAAGTTTGATCAGGGTGGATTTTCCAGCGCCGTTCTGGCCGATCAGGGCGTGGACCTCGCCGGGCTCAACGCTCAGGCGGGCGTCCTGCAAGGCAGGGACGCCCGAGAAACTTTTCTGAATGCCCTGCATCAGCAGCAGGGGTTGACGGTGTTCCACGTGCAGCCACCTCGGCGTGGGGTGAAAGCCAGGGCCGGGGAGGGCTCTTGCTGAGCGAGGCCCAAGCCCCCTCCCCGGCGGCGTCAGTACGCGCTGTCGAGCAGCGATTTGGCGTTCGCGCTGGTGAACTCGCGGTCCGGGTTGATGATCTTGGCGGGGATGGTCTTGCCCGCCGCGTAGTCCTTGAGAGTCTCAAAGGCTTTGGGCCCGAACTTGGGATTGCACTCCACGACGTAGTTCACCTTGCCGTCGACCAGCAGCTTCACAATCTCGCGGCCGCCGTCAATGGAGAGCACCATGACGTCCTTGCCGGGTTTCTTGCCGGCTGCCTCCAGCGCAGCGATGGCGCCAATGGCCATTTCGTCGTTGTGGGCATAGACCACGTTGACTGTGGGGTTGGCCTGCAGCAGGGTTTCCATTACCTGCCGGCCCTTGTCCCGGGCAAAGTCACCGGTCTGCGATGCCAGGATCCGCATGTCCGCCTTGCCCTTGATGGCGTCCTCGAAGCCTTTGCGGCGGTCATTGGCCGGCGAGGAGCCGGTGGTGCCCAGCAGCTGGATAATGCGCGCCTCGCCCTTCTTGTTCTTGGCCAGCCAGTTGCCGACGCGCCGGCCTTCCTCGATGAAATCGCTGCCGATAAACGTCACGTAGTCACTGCCGGCCTTGGCCAGCTTCTGGTCCACGTTACGGTCCAACAGAATGACCGGAATGCCGGCCGCGCGTGCTTTCTTGACCGCGGCGGCCAGGGGCTTTTCCTCACGCGGCGCCAGGAAGATGGCGTCGACGCGCTGGGCGATCATGCTGTCGACATCGGACACCTGTTTGGCCGCCGAACCAGCTGCGTCGGTATACACCAGCTGATGCCCCAAGCGCTTTGCCTCATCCTGCATGCTCTTGGTCTGCGCAATGCGCCAGGGGTTGTTGCTCTCGGTCTGGGCAAAGCCCACCTTGTAGACCGTCTTCTGGGCCAGTTTCGGCAGGCTCTGGGCCACGGCGAACACCGTGACGCCCGTCAAGGCGAGGGCCAGGGTCAACGTGATTGCAGGACGGCTTCTGTTCATGACTTCTCCTTTAAACCTCGTCCGGGGACAAGCTTGGGAAATGACGACCAACCGCAGCGCGGACTGTGCCTGCATGAGAAGAACATCAAGCAATTCTTTGGGATTTGTGTTTCGCACATTAGGCGACTGGGCCCTGGGGCTTGTCAAGAGTGTGGCAAGGCGCTGCATTTGTTGGTTAAACAAGCATGCTTTTGGCACGGTCAACTTCTCAAAGCGCTGCAGGCAGCTGGGATCTGGCGATGGGCAGAAACGGGGGTGCCCTGTGCAGGCTGAACAACCCGTACAGACGTGGCTGTGCAGGGAAACAGATGGGTCAAGGTTCTACGATGCCCGTGAACTGGATGGCCGTTCTGGCTGGACTTTGCGCCAGTCCGAGGAAACGAACGAAATGGGTCGATGCCTCTCTGGGCTGACCATTTCTGCTTCCTGCCATGCCCTACACTGAGAGTCTCTTGCCGGACTCTGACTGTTCTTACCCTCCCAGCCGCGCTGGCCTATGACCTCTTCCGATGACCGACTTCCCGCAGCTCTGGAACGGCTGCTGGGTGTCAGCGACGACGCGGTGTTTGCGTTGGATGCGCAGGGCCTCTTTAATTTTGCCAACGACAGTGCCGGTGCCATGGTTGGTCTTCAGGGTGCTGCCCTGCTGGGCCGGTCTCTGGAAAAAGATTTTGGGTACGCCTTCAGCTCCCGCTGGCTGACCGAGAGCTGCCGGGCTCTTGCCGAAGACTGTCCGGTGGAGTACGACGCCTTCAATCCTTCGCTCGGAGGGTGGGTCCGCGTTCGGGTCGTGCCGGGCAATGGAGGGCTGGCGGTGCAGATCCGGGACATCAGCGCGCAGCGGCGGGCGGTGGCCCTTCAGGGGGTCACGGCAGCGCTGGCGCAGGCCGACACGCCCGATCAGGTCACCGAGGTCATGCTTCAGCATGTCGTGTCGGCGGCCGGGGCGTATATGTGTGTCCTGGTCAGACCCTCCGCGGATCAGGCGCACCTGGAACTGCACGGTGAGGTGGGCTACTCGGCCGAATTGCGCGAGCGTTTTGCCCGGTTCCCCCTCGATCTGGGGATTCCGCCCTGTGACGCAGCGCGCACCGGACAGCCCGTCTATGTGGCCGGCGCGGTGTTTGACCGCCAGTATCCGGGGGCGGTGGCCGTGCGTGCGGAGCAGACCCGCAGCCTGGCTTCCCTACCCCTGACGGTCGATGGCCAGCTGTGGGGAGTTCTGGCGCTGAGTTTTACTGAGGTGCGGCGCTTCCACGCCGAGGAGCGGGAGTTCCTTCAGGCCATGGTGCAGCAGTGCGCCCAGGCGCTGAGCCGGACGAGCGCAGAAGTCCGGTTGCAGGAACAGGCCGACACCCTGGGGCTCCTGAACCGGGTGGTGCAGACCGTTTCGGCCGAACTGGACCTGAGCCGCATGGTTCAGGGCGTGACCGACGCCGGCGTGGAACTCACCGGTGCGCAGTTCGGAGCCTTTTTCTACAACGTCGTCAATGCGCAGCAGGAAAGCTACACGCTCTACACCATCTCCGGCGTTCCGCGCGAGGCCTTCTCCTCGTTTCCCATGCCGCGCAACACCCAGGTGTTCAGCCCGACCTTCAACGCCGAGGGGGTGGTGCGCGCTCACGACATCACTCAGGACCCACGGTACGGGCACAACGACCCCCACAGGGGCATGCCGGCAGGCCATCTGCCCGTGAGAAGTTATCTGGCGGTGCCCGTCGTGTCGCGTTCCGGCGAGGTGCTCGGCGGGCTGTTCTTCGGGCATCCTGAACCAGGGGTCTTTACGGAACGCGCCGAGCAGCTCATCGTCGGGCTGGCGGCGCAGGCTGCGGTGGCCATGGACAATGCCCGGCTGTACCAGCAGCTGCAGGACAGCCACGCGCTGCTGGAGCGTCGGGTAGAGGAGCGCACCCGCGAACTGGGAGAGCAGGCTGCGGCCCATGAGGCGTTTGTCCGTTTCACAGAGGCGGCAGGCACGAGCACGGACGTGCACACCCTGGCCCGGGAGGCCCTGCTGGTCTTCCGCAGCTTCTTTGCGGAGTGCAGCGCGGCCTATTACGAGCGGGACGGCGACATCTGGCGGGCGCAGGTCTGGACGGAAGACATTGCTCCGGCAGTGGTGCAGAGCATCACGGCTGGAATTTCAGCCGACGCGCCGACCTTCAGCGACGCGGTGCGGACCCAGGCGCCGGTGTTTGTCGATGCCTGGAATCCGGAGCGTGAACAGGTGGCGGCCACCGACGAGTACGGCACCGTCGCACTTTTTCCCATGCTGGTGGGTGACCAGATCGCTGGCCTGATGGCCGTGGGCCTTAAGGGAACGCAGCAGTGGTCAGAGCACGGCAAGGCCATCATCCGTTCGATCGGGCGCAGCCTCAATCTGTCTCTGGAACGCGCCTACGTGTCCTTGCAGCTCAGCGAGCAGCGTGACGCTCTTCAGGCCCGGACCCAGGCGCTGGAAGCCTTTGAAGGCCTCACCCGCAACCTCACCCTGGAAGCTGACCCGTACACCCTGATTGTCCGGGCACAGGAAATCGTGCTGTCCCTGCTGCCGGAAGGGTACTCGCTGTACTGGGAGCGGGAGGGCAACAGCTGGCAGGTCAAAACCCAGATCGGCGACCTGCGCAACGATGAATTACAACGACAGGTGGACGGCGGACTGCCCTATGAGTCCACCCGCACGGTGCGTATTCCCTTTGAGACCGGCGAGCCGCTCTATCAGGATGAGTACGACAAGGGCCATGACAACCTGGAGCGCACTGTGGGCCATATCAGTGCCACAGCTTCGTTGCCCGTGACGGTGGGCGGGAAGGTGCAGGGCGTGATCGTCGTGGGGCTGTTCGGCACCCGGCCCTGGACCGCCACGGACCGCGCCCTGCTGGCCACCGTGATGCGCAGCGTGGGCCTGACGCTGGAAGGTGCCGAAAAAGCCCGGGCCCTGCAGGAGCGTACCCGCGAGTTGGAGCGCAGCAATGCCGAGCTGGAACGCTTTGCCTATGTGGCCAGCCATGACCTGCAGGAGCCGCTGCGGACCATTGCCAGCTTTGCCGAGCTGATCAATCGCCGTTACGGAGACAGCCTGGACGACAAGGGTCGCCGGTACCTGGAATTCGTGACGCTGGGCGCCCAGCGGATGAAAGTCCTGATCGACGACCTGCTGGTGTTCTCGCGCCTGAACGTGATCCGGGAGGAACCGGCACGGCTGGCGCTGGGCCAGGCCCTCCAGGACGCGCTGGACAGCCTGCACGGCGCCCTAGAGGACAGCGGCGCGCAGGTGATCTGGGGCGAGCTTCCGGCGGTCCTGGGCGTGCGGTCGGAACTGGCACAGCTGTTCCAAAATCTGCTGGGCAACGCCATGAAGTTCTCTCGTCCTGGCCTCGCCCCGCAGGTGCGCATCACGGCCCAGCGGGAAGACGGGTGCTGGCATCTCCAGGTCAGTGACAACGGCATCGGCTTCGAGCCGCAGTACGCCGAGCGGATCTTTCAGATCTTCCAGCGCCTGCACGGACGCGACGAGTACCAGGGCACCGGGATGGGCCTGGCCATCGTGCAGAAGATTATGGAACATCATGGCGGGCGTGTCTGGGCCGAGGGGCAGCCGGGACAGGGCAGCACCTTTCATTTCACGCTCAGGGCCGCCGAGGAATAGGAAGAAGCGTCCTCTGAAGACGGCAGGCGTGGCCCAGAAGCCGCTTCAACCTCTGGGTGTATCAGGAGACTCTTGGACTTTGACCTCAGGTCCTGAACGACGGCGTGTCGTGAGCTTCCGGCGGGCTGATTTAGAATGTCTGGGGACGAAACGCTGAGACCGGAGGCCCACGGCTTCAGCGGTGAGACTTGAGGTTGCTGCACGAGCGCGTCCCTGAGGGCTCGGAGCCTGAGACTCAAGGACGGCCAAGGCATCTTCACTCAGCTCACTGCCTGGGCAGAGGTAGAAGCCGGGGTCTTCCCGGCCACGGCAGCGAGCGACGGGGCATCCCAGCAGAATAGACGCATAAAACCCGTCCAAGCCTTTGCAGGCATGAACCGCCAGGGCCTGAAAGCCGTGCCTCCCACCAAAGCGAAGGATGATGAGTAGGCCTTTCTCGAGACCTGTTCAAGGAAGGCCAGCTCTTACTCCAGAACCATGCGTACGTCTTCGACCCGCCGAAAGAGACCATAGGCCACAAGGCCTGCCAAGCCGAGCGCGAGGGCCATAGGGTACACACTGTCCAGCCGCACCTCCACCAGCGCCACGGCGAAGGCCAGGCCTGCCGTCAACGCAGTGAGCCACGTCATGACAGCCCAGCTCCTGTTTATCCTGTCCCTGGGCGTTCGTCAGCGGCGGACTTGGGCGTGTGCAGGACGGGCGTTCCCATGAACAGATTATTGAGTGATTCGGTCCAGGTGGGATGCGAGAACACTCCGTCCCGCAGGTCGCTCGCGGTCAGATTCCCTTGCATGGCGACCTGAAGGACGCTGAGGGTTTCACCTCCCTCGGCCCCCAGGACCGTGGCGCCAAGAATCTGGTCTGTCTCGTCGTCCACGACGGCTTTCATCAGTCCGCTCGTCTCCCCCGTCTCGATGGCACGTGCCACCTTTGACATGGGCAGGGTGTACACCCGCACCCGCAGCCCCTGCTCGCGCGCCTGCATCTCATCCAGGCCGACGCGGGCGAGTTGCGGGTCCGTGAACACCGTGTAGGGGATCAGCCGGTTGTGCCACGAGCGCCGCTGCCCGTGCAGGAGAGCGTCGCGTACGATCCGAAAGTCATCGTAGGCGACGTGGGTGAAGGCCGGGCCACCCTTGACGTCTCCCAAGGCGTATACCCCCTCGACATTGGTGCGCAGATCGTCGTCCACCCGCACGTGTCCGCGCTCGTCCACGTCGACGCCCGCCACGTCCAGCCCCAGATCGTCCGTGTTCGGGGTACGGCCCGTGGCCACGAGGAGGTGCGATCCGGACAGGATCTGCTCGCCCTGTGGATCACGCACGAGGACATCGACTCCCGAATCCGAGCGGCGTGTCCACACGACTTCGCGCCCGCACAGGACAGCCACGCCCTCATCACACAGCACGTCCGTGAGCGCTGCCGCCACATCCGGGTCCTCGTGGCTCGCGAGCCGCTCGCCCCGCTCGATAACCGTCACCCGGCTTCCGAAACGGGCGAAGGCCTGGCCGAACTCCAGTCCGATGTACCCGCCGCCGAGAATCAACAGATGTTCGGGAAGTTCCCGGAGCGCAAGCAGCCCCGTCGAATCCACGGCACCCACATCGCGTAATCCGGGAAGGTTCGGCCAGGTGGGGCGGGCACCCGTGTTGATGAAGACCAGCGGCGCCTCGAAGGCCCGCCGGCTCCCATCTGGCAGCGTCGCCTGCACGGTGTGAGGGCCGATAAACCGGGCACGGCCCATCACCAGCTCAACCCCCGCCTGTTCCAAACCGTCCCGGCTGCCTGAGCGGAACTGCTCGACTACGCTATCCTTGCGTGCCTGGACAGCCGCAAAATCGACCTGAACCTGACCGTCCTGAACGCCGTATTCGTCGCTGCGGCGGGCGAGGTGAGCGACACGCGCGCTGGCGATCATGGTTTTGGTGGGGGTGCAGCCCTCGTTCACGCAGGTACCACCCACGTGCTCGGCCTCGATCAGGACGACCTGACGCCCACTGTCTGTCAGTGCCTGGGCAAGTGGGACACCTGCCTGTCCAGCACCGATGATGACGGCATCACAGCGATCAGGGGCAGGACGTTCCGTATCTGGCTTGTTTTGCGACATAGATTCCTCCAACAGCCCTCATCAGACACCATCGCTAGTGTGAGTGATGTCACGCAGCCAACAGAGGGGCAATGTTGTCGCCGCTCAGACAAAGGACAGGTGTTTCCTGGATGATCCCGTGAAGGCCAATGTCGCGAACACGATATAGCCGCTTTTTCACCACTGGCAAGTCCGGAGCGGCCCGCTGGCCGCCTGTGCCCGGTCCCGAGAAGACTGCCGTCCGGTCTGGCCTTCCCGCTCGCGTGCACAGGTGAAGGGAGGGGGCCATCAACCTGACTGAGAAGACGCTCGCCAAACTTGCGCCCTAGGGCCTTACGCTTGTGGATTTCTGGGCCTCCTAGTGTCGCCCTGTCAGACAGTAGCCCCGGTTATTGACGATCAGGCGCAACACCTCCGGGTTCAGCTACGTGCTGCCCATGATCTGGGCCAGGAAGTGGACTCGTACTGGCGCAGGTCGTGGGCAGTGCGCATCACAACTCGCACGCCCAAGCACCCGCCCCGAATCTCAGCTGCGGTCTGAATGCCGGGCAGGCCAATGTCGACCACGGTCACATCCTGGCCTTGCACACCAAGCACAGATCGGCAGCCCCTGATTGCATTGTCTCCCCATCAGTTCTCCTGACTAGAGGTTCGAATCTCACTCGAGTTCAACTCACGCGGGAACGTCCGTTCTCACGGCGCATCAGCTGCATAGCGTTGCGTTCAACACTCCGGACACAAGTTAGTTTCCCTTCTTGCGTCAGTCTCCCTCACGTGCCCAGAATCTCCGGTTGCCTGCTCAGGTGATCAGGGAAGAGGAGCCTGACATTGTGCTTCCCGGCTGACCTGACGGCTCCTGAGACGGAGCATACTGCCCGCAGAAATGACGCCGCCCGATTCTGTCCCGGCCCCTTCCATCGCGCCCTCCCCTATCAAGCGCTGGCTCCTGGAAGGCAGCAGTCCAGAGCCGGATCAACCGGGCTATTACGAGGGCGAACACAGCGTGCAGACCAAACACCAGACCCACCCCTGGTGGAAGGTGATGTGCCTGACCGGGGTCGATTACTTTTCTACCCTTGGCTATCAACCTGGCATTGCAGCGCTGGCTGCGGGGGTACTGTCGCCGCTGGCAACGCTGGTACTGGTGCTGGTCACGCTGTTCGGGGCCTTGCCGATGTACCGCCGGGTGGCACAGGAAAGTCCGCATGGCGACGGCTCAATCAGCATGCTCGAACGGCTGCTGGGCTTCTGGCCGGGCAAATTTCTGGTGCTCGCCCTGATCGGCTTCGTGGCGACGGGATTCGTCATCACCATCACGCTTTCAGCCGCCGACGCCGCCGCTCACCTGACTGAGAATCCCCTGCTCAGGCCGATGATCGGCGGCACGCAGGTACCTGTGACCCTCCTGCTGATCACCCTGCTGGGGGCGGTGTTTCTGAGAGGCTTCAATGAAGCGATCGGCATTGCCGTGGGCATCGTGATCGTGTATCTGGGCCTCAGCGCCGTTGTGGTGGTTGACGGCCTGCGGCTGGTGGCCAGTGAACCTCAGATCATCCCCGATTGGTGGGCCATGGTTCAGCAGAGTTACGCCTCGCCGCTGGCGATCATCGGCGCCTCACTGCTGGTGTTTCCCAGACTGGCGCTGGGATTGTCAGGCTTCGAGACGGGCGTGGTGGTCATGCCGCTGATCAAGGGCGATGCAGGCGACACCGAGGCCGCTCCGGCAGGCCGCATCCGCAACGGCCAGAACCTGCTGACCACCGCCGCGCTGATCATGAGCGTGTTTCTGTTGACCAGCAGCTTGGTCACCACCCTTCTGATCCCCACCGCTGCCTTCCAGGCTGGTGGCGCGGCCAACGGGCGGGCGCTGGCGTATCTGGCCCACCAGCGGCTCGGCGAGACGTTCGGCACGCTGTACGACGTCAGCACCATCGCCATTCTGTGGTTTGCGGGCGCTTCTGCCATGGCGGGGCTGCTGAACATCGTGCCTCGTTACCTGCCGCGCTACGGCATGGCCCCTGACTGGATGCGCGCCAACCGCCCACTGGTGCTGGTTTTCGTGACGGTGGCTTTTGTGGTCACGCTGGCCTTCAAA
Source organism: Deinococcus humi (assembly GCF_014201875.1). NCBI lineage: Bacteria > Thermotogati > Deinococcota > Deinococci > Deinococcales > Deinococcaceae > Deinococcus > Deinococcus humi. The sequence continues at coordinate 323,390 of NZ_JACHFL010000005.1, forward strand.
GCCAACGTGGACGCTCAGGCAGGCGCATACGCGACAGGGGTGCTGGCCTTGATGACCTCGGCAGCGGTGGCCGTTACTTTGTCGTCGGTTCGGCGCAGGCAACGCACGCAGAGCTGGGCGTTCGGCCTCATCAGCCTGATTTTTATCTACACCATCTCGGTGACGGTGATCGGCAATCCAGGCGGGCTGCTGATTGCGCTGCTGTTTATCGCCGCGGTGCTGGTGGTCAGCTTTGCCTCACGGGTGCAGCGTTCCTTCGAACTGCGGGTCAGCCGCGTGGTCCTAGACGACTCAGCAGTGCAGCTCCTCAAGAGCTTCCCGATTCGCCCACTGCGCCTGGTGGCCCACCGCCCCGGATGCTACACGCTAGCGGAATACTGCAAACAGGAACTCCGTGCCCGGCAGATGGCCCATCTCCCCGACGACGTGCCCTTCCTCTTCCTAGAAGCCGAGGTGGACGATGCCTCGGACTTCAGCGACGTGGTGGAGGTCAGCAGCGTGAGGGTGGGCCCGTACGGTGTCCTGAAGGCCAGGGGCTCCAGCGTGCCCAACACTATTGCTGCAGTGATGCTGCATCTGCGGGGGAAGGGTGCGCCGCCGCAGGTGTACATGCGCTGGAGTGAGGATACGCCGCTTCACCTGGCCCTCAAGTTCCTGGTGGAAGGCCAGGGCGACGTCCCGCCCCTGACCCACGAAATCCTGCGCCGGGCCGAACCGAACCGGGATCGCCGCCCGATTGTGCATGTGGGGGGCTAGCAGGGCAACAGCGGCAGAACTGGACCGCTGTAGAGGTAGGAGCCTCCTGATGGCCAACTGAATGGACCCAGGCCTCCATCTGTCGAAGTATCAGGGCTGCCGACGATGATCCGCCCGGCTCTTACGTGCGGAAGAAGCATCAAAACTGCGTGACGGCTCAAACGCGGCACACTGGAACCATGGACATCACCAACCGCTTACTGGTCACCATTCCCGCCGCCGCCACACCTGAGGAGCGTTTGAACCATCTCCGACAGGCCATTTTCGCCGCGTTGGAGGACGGCACGCTCACGGTGGCTGAGTTGCAGGCGTTGCGGGAAGCACGGGTGGCGTTGGGCATCAGCGCCCTCCAGGCGCGGACGTTGCGGGCGGAGGTCTATCACGCAGCACTTTTGCGGGCGCAGGAGGATGACCGGCTCTCGTCCGAGGAACTGGAGACGTTGAATCAGATTCTGCTTTTCTTCAACACCCTCAGGGATGAGCGCTGAGCTCAGATCGCATTCCCGCACCAGCGTTTCCAGGGAGACGTGGTCAACGGCTGCAGTAGGGGTGAGTCGACTAAAGGCAACACAAGCATGCGACTGTCCTTACGTGTCTTGCCTATGCCTTACTGGCCAGAGCTCTCAAGGCTGTTGGAGGAGAACAACCGACGCGACAGTGAAGCAGAAATGCTGTTGAACCCATACCTTAGGTCATGTCGGGCACGAATTGGCAGCAGATCATCGGCATGACCCAACTCTCAGCACCCGACACTTCGGTCCAGCTCCAGCCCACGGGCTCGCTGAGCAGCATCTACGCTGTCCTCCCCTGACGTTGTTCCAGACGCCATCGGCTGTCCCGCAATAGAGGGTCCAGACACGACGCTGCATTGCCCGCCTGGATAATCCTGGTGAGCAGCTGCCGTCTGGTACCCAGTACGAGCTTGACCTTCCTGTGGCTGGAACGCTTAGCGTGGCTGAATATGCGAGGTCGCCTGATCATTTCCCGATTTGCCGTCCTGACCGGTCTGTCCCCAAAGACACTGAGGTACTACGACGAGATCGGCCTGCTGTGTCCCGCAGCCGTCGACGACGTCAACAGCTACCGCTATTACAGCGTCGCGCAGATTGAGCTGGCCGTCCGCATCCGCCGTTGGCGCGAGCTGGGACTGCCGCTGCACGAGATCCGGGACATGATCGACCACCCCGCCCATGCGCAGGAGGTGCTTGTCCGGCACGAGAAACGGCTGAGCGCTGAGATTGAAGATCGTCAGCACTCTCTGCTGACCCTGCGCACCTACCTCCTGGAGGAGCCTATGAACTACCGCACCGAACAGCTTCAGGCCCGACAGACCCTGAGCATCCGCACGCGTCTTCAGCCTCCACATTACGAGGTGATCCCCGAAGCCTTGCGCGAGTTGATGATGTACGCAAAGGCCCAGGGATATCAGATTGAGAGACCGAGCTTCTTCATGCACGACAACGACGACACCGGCGAGGGGAGTTTGGTAGAGGTCTGTCTGCCTGTTGAGGGGGCCGTCAAAGGCGACGGACGCATTGAAGTGAGGACGTTCAAGGGGGGCAACGCCTTCATCGGGCGGTTCGTTGGTCCCTACGATAAAACAGGGGCGGCATACTCGGCGGTGGTCGAGGAAGCCCTGCGACGTGAACTCAGAATCACGGGGGTGACGGCCGAATTCTACGTCAAGAGCGTCCCTGACACCCCAAACCCTGAGGCGTACGAGACAGACATTGTCTTCTTTCTGGAAGAACTGAGGGGAGAGCGGTAACGGCGTGAAGGTGTCCCAGGCAAGGGTTAGCGGGTCAGGAGCGCTACATTCCTGGCGATGGATGGCAGCAGTACCACCTCAACACTTTGTCGCTAGAACCAACGAAGTGTTGAGGTGGGCCCAGTCAAGACCGCTCCTGATGGATGGCTTTCCTGATGAAAGTCTTGAAGTCGGGCATCAGGAGATGCCGCCTCACAGGGACATTGCGCCACAGTCTTTCGGGGTTCAGTTCCCTGCGGAGCCATGGAGTGTGGCGGTGGAGTCACCCATTGGATGCGTCGCTGCGGATCAAAGCATGCATGGAGCCGCAACCCAATTTCAGGCTTTCAGAGATTCAGGACTTGCCCTGATCTGGTGCCTTGTACTGCACGGTACACACCGTCTTGATGCCGCCGCGCATCCCGTAATCGCAGCGGATCTCCATACTGAGGGGGTCAAGGAGTTTCACCAGATCGGCCAGAACACGGCGGGTGGCGTGCTCGTGGTAGATCCCTACGAAACGGTAACTGGTCAGGTAGTACTTGAGGCTTTTAAGTTCCACGCAAACATCACGTGGCTGATAGCGAATCTCCAGCGTACCGAAATCCGGCAGGCCGCTCCACGGACACACCGGACTGAACTCGTCGGTAGTGATCTCGATCTGCATGGGTTCGCCGGGATAATGGACCGGATCGTCGAGGCGCACATGCTCGAACGTGCCTAGCACGTCCGTGTCGATGGCGTCCAGGCCCTGCACGTCATAGCGGCGGTCAAAACCTGGTTGCTGGGGCGCGCTCACGGCGGCCCGTTCTTCTGTCTTCGTCATGGTTTCTCCTGAAGCGGACGCCACCAGTGGCGTCCGGGATGACAGCACAGGTCATCCATGGTGGAGTGGGTTGCCCTCACCCCGGTGTCGGGGAAGGGTCACCTCACCCGGATAGTATCGGGGGCCATCGAGGGCAGCACAAGGATCTCGGTGTCGATTGATCGGATAAGGATGTTCAGGCGGGAACAGGGTCTGGCGCGACTTGTGTGCGGACCCAGCGCACCAGCGGAATCAACAACAGGCTGATCAGCATCTTGATTGCGATCTGCCCCAGCATCAGGTTCAGCAGGGGCGCGCCTGTTCCCGCAAAGGCAATCGTGATGAACACGACCGTATCCAGGGTGGTGCTCACGGCGTTCGAGGCGATCACCTGTGTGGCGACGCCACGCGCTTTCAGGCGTTCGAAAATAAGAGCGTCGAGGGCAGTGCTGATCAGATAGGCCACAAGACTGGCCGCCACAACCCTGAGCGTGGAGCCGAACACCACCTGATACGCACTGTCCTGAAAGAAGTCCGGTTTGGGCAGGGCGTTGACCAGCACGCCGTACCCGGCCAGCAGGGCATTCGCGAACAGGCCGCCCCACAGGGCCGCCTTGGCGACCGTCCAGCCGCCCGCCGCGTGAATGGCGTCACGGAGCGTGAAGGTCAGGGAATACAGGAAAATCGCGCCGGGGAAGATCAACGCGCCGATCTGGACCAGACGGCCTGCGGTGACGTTACTGACAAGTTCGGCACCGATGTAGACGGCGACGAGAATCACCAGGAGGGTATTGCGTGAGGTCATATGATCCTTGAGCGGGGCAGACGGCAAGGCGCGTCTCAGCCCGGAGGGGTCTGGCCCCCGTCAAACGCCATCTCGGACGTTTGGCCCAGTGGCAGGGCATCCAGAGCCATGGATGATCCTGCGCTGTGGCGGGGAACCTGGCTGGAGAGGGACTGGGTGGTGAACTTTACTTCAACGTGTCACGAGGCGACTGGGGCGCGCTGCTGGAACGTAGCGGCCTCGCCAATCGCGGCCCCTGGATGTCGGCGGGGCGAGGATCGCCTCCAGCCGGACAGGGGGGATGTCCGATTCCTGCCGTAGTACTGGTTCATAGGTCTCCTTGACGCATGTGCGGCCTTACATGCGAAAGATGGGGCGCGTTCTGCGCCCACGGGAGTTTTGCATACCTGTCGCGCCCATAGGCAGGGCCTTTTGGCCGCGGTCTCCAGAACCATGGAGCGGGTGGCTCCCAGGCTGCGCTATCGACAGGACGGGGTGGGGATGATCAAGAACCCATCTGCAAGAATGCGAATGCAATCCCCCGAAATCTGTGGGGGCGACATTCGCAGATTTCTTCGACTGGGAGCGCTGTGCCCTGCCCACTCGCCACTGGTTTTCCCGCGTTCACACTTGCACGATCCGCTCTCTTGCTCTGTTGTCCGCCTGGCCGCACACGAACGACAGGAGGAACGAATGAATGAATCTCCTTTCAATCCGCTTGCCGATGACGTGTTCGCGCTGGCCGTCTGGGATGAGGGCTGGGGTTCGTACAACAACTGCTACCTGCTGGTCCGTGGTGACCGGGTGCTCCTGATCGACACCGGCAAAGCGGAACACTTTCCGCACCTGCAGGCCGCGCTGGCCACCCTCGGGAAAACCGCTGCCGACGTGACGGCCCTGATCGCAACCCACGGCCACCCGGACCACATCGGCAGTGCCCACAGGTTCACCAACGCCCGCAAGTACATTCACCCAAACGACGTGCCGATGCTGACCGCTGAAGCCCGCGAGTTGTTCACGGACAGCTTGCCCGATCACGGTGACGTCCAGGGACTGACCTGCTGGCTGTGGGGGGATCACACACCCGGATCGTGCGTTCTATACGACGGCGTCTCCCACGTCACCTTTGCGGGCGATCCCATCTGTTTCTTCGGCCAGGCTCTACCGCAAGGCGAGCTCGTGGAGAGGGCGCCAGCTCTCCGGGAAACCCTGACGGCGCTGATCGCTCAGGGGGAGCTGTGGCGCGACCCCCGCGTTCAGCCCGAGCGCTTTCAGCGCGGCGTGGCGTATCTCAGTGGCCTCGACACGTCACACTTCGCGACGGGGCATGGGGTTGTCCTCCACGGCGACTTGAAAGGGTTCTTCTCCAATCTGATCGAGGCCAGCAACACCCACACCCAGGGGGAGTCCTGAGCGGTTCCGCAACGGTTAATGGTGCCGCACTCAGCCGCACGCCCGAGGGAGCCGCTCTCCGGCCCTCTGAGATCCCGAGGGCCGGACGATGCGTCTTTGTTCCACCCTCACTGGACCTTGCCCAAATTCACGGGCAGATCAAACGCCTTGCCGGTGGCGTCCGTGAACCTCAACAGACCCTGCGCGGTTGTGGTCTCACCCAGCGACGAGAGATCAAAGGTGGCGCTCAGCGCGTCCGTCCAGCGGAACACCACCTGCCCGCCCCCGTCTTTGTAGTTGTTCAGCGATGCTCCGGAGCGCGTGATCCCGGTGGGTGTCAGCGTCCGGCCCCCCAGGATCAGGTGCATCGGGCCAAGGTCCTTCAGAAAGTCCTGATCTTTTGCTCCGCCGTCCTGGCTGTGGGCGTACACGATCACTGCCAGATGCCCCGCCGCCAGGCCCGCCTGCTGCCGCACTGCCTCGGCTGTCAGTGGCTTGCCCTGAATCGTCAGAAAGTAGCTGCCCCAGCGCGTGCGCTCAAGCGGGGTGGCGAGTTGTACGGCCTCCACAGAGCCCTCGTCCGGCGTCAGGGTGTAGGCATCGGCCACGCTGTACAGCAGATAGTCCTTGACCGGATAACCGTTGTGCTTCCGAGCCAGCGCCTGCCCCTCGCTGATGGCCTGCTGCCGCTGCACCTCTGATGGCGTGGCCGTGAAGGCCAGGGCCGGGCCGCACAGCATGAGGAGAACCGCAAGGCTCCTCACTGCCCCCCCTGTGGCAATGCGTAGACCGTCACGTTTTCCCGGCCCTCGGTGTTCCAGATGGTGCGCGAGGTGTTGCCGCTGGCGACGGCCACGTACTGCCGCCCGCCCAGACGGTAGGTGATGACGCCGCCGGCCACCGCACCGCCGGTATCGTCCTTGTACAGTTCCTTGCCGTCTGCAGCGTTCAGCACCAGGAAGTTGCCATTCTGATCGCCCGTGAAGACCACCCCGCCCGCCGTGGGCGTGATGGCGGCCACCAGCGGAGAGCCCGCCTCACGCTTCCACTTGATGTCGCCTGTCGCGGCGTCGATGGCGTGGGTCCAGCCGTTCGCCCTGGCCTTGTCGTCAAACTCGCCGAAGCCGTTGACGGTGCCGGTGAACACGTTGCCCGCGTTGTAGCGCACCGGCCCGATTTTGAGGGTGGCGCACCAGTCCACCGAGTTCACGAACAGGGTGCCAGTCTTGGGATCAAACGCCGGGCTGTTCCACTCCACTCCGCCCAGCGTACCGGGACAGAAGCGGGTGCCCTCGGTGGTCAGCGGGGCGTCGGTGTTGGCAATGGTCGTGACGGGGACCTTGTTCAGGCGGTCGTGGGTGACCCGGTCGTACAGGTACAGGTGGCCGCCCTTGTTGGCGACGGCCATGAATTTCCGGCCACCAGTGTCGTAGACCACTGGCGGCGCAGCGGTGTCGTAATCGTGAAAATCGTTCTCGATCTGCTGGGCGTACCACGCCAGTTTGCCAGTCCGGGCACTCAGGACCACCACACTGTCGGTGTACAGGTTCTTGCCGGGGCGGTAATCGCCCGCAAAATCCGGCGCGGGGTTGCCCACCGGCACGTACAGCAGCCCCGAGGACGGATCGAGGGTGTAACTGGTCCACATGCTGCCGCCCCCGTGCGCGGCGGTGCTGGCCTTGTCCCAGGTCTCCGCCCCGGCCTGATCCCCGGTGGGAATTACGTCGAAGGTCCAGACCAGCTGGCCGCTGTCGGCCTTGAAGGCGTAGACGTGTCCGTTGGCGCCCCAGTCGGCCCCGGCCTCGCCAGTAAACACCAGGCCGTTCCAGGCAATCGGGGCGCTGCTCAAAAAATAGCCCTGGGTGCTGTCGGCCACCCACACGTCCCACAGCACGTTGCCGTTGTTCTTGTCCAGGGCCAGCAGGTGACCGTCCGTGGTCCCCCGGAACAGCTTGCCGTCATACGCGGCCACCCCCCGGTTCACCGGCTGCGGCTCGGCGGTCCTGGGCGTGTACGTGGAACTCCATTCCTTGTTGCAGTTGGCGGCGTTGACCGCATAGGTGCTGTGGGCGTTGGTGAAATACAGGAAGCCGTTCAGTTCCAGGATGCCCGGCTGAAATGAGCCCTGTTGTCCGGTGCTGAACGAGCAGATTTTCTGAAGCCTGGCGGCGTTGCCTGTATTGATCTGACTCAGTCCAGAGTAGCGCTGGCCCCGGTAGTCCTTGTTGTACATCAGCCAGTCGTCGCTGCTGGCCGCCTCCAGCAGCGTGGCCTGTGTCGGCACCCTGCTGATGACCCGCCCGTTGCCCTGAGGCGGCGCGGGCAATTGCGAGGGCACTTTCACCTGCTGGCCGCTGCCCTTGGGAATGTTGGTCTTTAGGCCATTGCTGTCCAGCGCCTTCTCCCCTGCCCCGAAGCCGTTCTGGGACAGGATGTAGGCGGTCACGTCCAGATATTGCTGCTTGGACAGTTTGCCGGCCTGTCCCAGCGGCATGTTCTGGGAGATATAGCTGTGCAGCCTGCTGATCGGCTGGCCGCCCCACTTGCCCAGGAAACCGCCGCCCTTGAGGGCTGGCCCGGAGCCGCCGCCCAGATTCTGACCGTGACAGCCCTGGCAGTTGGAGGCGTAGACCTTGCCTCCACTCTTGGCCTGTGACTCCGAGAACGGCAGCTTGGTTTGAGATGAGTCAGACGCGGAATTGGACGATTCGGCAGCGGCCAGGGCCAGCGTCAGGGCGGTCAGGCCACCCAGAACGAGCGTGGCGGTAACGGGTGGGAACTTCATGATCAACCTCCTGTTGGGGCGAGAAGATGGGCCGGTCTGGAACGGGAGTTGGGCTGCTTGCTCAAATCGGGCACCGTCAATCGTCTCCGCCCGGCGGCGCGGCGGGCGTGCGGATCGGGGCACTGTCGGCGGGGGCGCTGGCCTCCCCGGAGACCACGGTGATCACGCCCGCCGCCACCTGCCGGGGGTTGTCGTTGGTGTAGCGGGTCTGCTGGCCCTGCTGGTTGCCGTAGCGGTCCGACTGCGTGGATGGGTTGCCGGCGAAGCCCGCCGCGTAGGGACTTTCGAAGACGTACGCCCCCGGCTCGGTGAAGGCGTGCGTCCAGCTCTCACCGGGGTAGAGCGTGCCCGAACGCCACGGCGCGGCGTTGGCAGGCTGCGCGGTGTCCGGCGTCAGGTTCGGGGCGCCGGGGGGGCGGCTCTGGCGGGTCACGACATCACCGGCGTGGTAGTACACCTCGCGCGGCTGGACGCCGGCGTTGTGGAAGGTCACGCTGGCACCCGGCGCGATCCGCAGGGTGGCCGGGGCAAATAGACCGGTGTCGGTCAGGTCGATGGCGTAAGCGTTGCGCTCGCGGTAGCCCGCCGAGCAGCCGCTCAGCAGCGCCCCCAGCAGCAGCACGGCAGTTCCCCTCATGTCAGCAGCTCCCCGGGACGCCTGAAGTAACGGTCACGAATGGCGTCGGCGCTGCGGTAGGTCAGCGCCAGCAGGGTGCCGGTGGGATTGGCGCCTGGATTCTGCGGGTACAGCGCCGCGCCGGTCACGAAGACGTTGGGGGCGTCCCACACCTGCCCGTACGAGTTGGTCACGGAGTTGCTCGGATCGCTGCCCATGATCGCGCCGCCAGTGCAGTGGGTGCTCTGGTACTGGTGGACGTTGTATCCCCCCAGTTCGCTGGTGGTCTTGAGCCGCGTCGGCTTCATGCGGCGGGCGATCTGGTCGGTCTTGGTCGCCAGAAACCGATACATGTTCTTCTCGTTGTCGTAGAAGTCGTAGGTCAGCCGCAGCACCGGATCGCCAAAGACGTCCTTGTAAACAGGGTCCAAGTCCAGGAAGTTGTGGGTGTACGCCTGGATCTCGCCCTGCACGCTCACGCCGACCACGCCGTCCCAGTTGCGCCTCAGGTTGTTCTTCCAGCTCTGGCCCCACTCCTTGCCGCGTCCGGCCAGGCTGCCCACATCGGCGGTGGTGGGAATCTGCCCGTCCTCCGGGGGGCCGCTGTTGCCCCCCTTGTCCTGTGGCAGCGGCGGCATGGACAGCACCGAGGTCAGCGGATCGCGCTGCCCCGCCCCGGCATAGATGGATGCCCCCCCGATGAAATTCACGTTCGAATGGTCGAAGTTATCGGCATTGAAGTCGTAGATCAGGCTCAGGGTGACGCCGTTGGCGGCGAACTGGTTGAAGCGCCGGCCCTCGAAGACCGTGGTGGTGGGTGTTTGCAACAGCTGGTAGGTGTAGTTCTTGCCAACCATGCCCCGGTTGTTGCCCACGCCGTTCTTGTGGGTGGCGCTTTTCGAGAGCAGCAGCAGGCGCACGTTGGTCAGGGTGTAGCCGCTGACCACCACCACGTCGGCGGGCTGCACGTGTTCCTGGCCGGTCAGCAGGTCCACGTAGGTCAGTCCGGTGGCCAGCCCGTCCGGGCCGATGTTGATGCGCCGCACCTTGCAGTACGTCCGCACCTCGTAATTGCCGGTCTGCAGCGCTGCTGGAATGTGGCTGGTTACGGCACTGGTCTTGGCGTCCACCTCGCAGCCGTAGCGGGTGCAGTAGCCGCAGTAGATACAGCCGGAACGGACCCGGCCCGACACGTCGCGGTACGCCTGCGACAGGATTCCGGCGGGCTGCGGAAACGGCGTGTAGCCCAGGCTGCGCGCGGCGTCCTGAAAAATCTGTCCGTGGATGGTCAACGGGTGCGGCGGCAGCGGGTAGGGACGTGAGCGGGGGGCCTCGAAGGGATTGCCGCCCGGCAGAATCTGTCCGCCCAGGTTTCCTGCCGCCCCGGCCACGCCCAGGTCGTAGTCCACCGCGTCGTAGTACGGCTCCAGCTCGTCGTAGCTGAGCGGCCAGTCCTGGATGGTCATGTCGGCGGGAATCTTGTTCTTGCCGTAGCGCGCGATGTTGTGGCTGCGGTGCTGGAAGTCGGCAGGTAAAAAGCGCCAGAACTGCGCGGTCCAGTGGACGCTGGCGCCGCCGATGCCGCGCCCCGGATGAAACGAGCCGTACTGCCGGATGGGCAGCGAGGGTGCGTTCCGGTTGGGCCTCCACGACCAGGTTTCCTGGCTGATGTCGTACATCAGCGCCTTGCGGACCTCGTGGCGCAGGGGGTCGTGGTTGTGGGCGAAGTCGGGATTGGTCCATCTGGCCTCGCCGAATTCCAGCGCCACCACACTATGCCCCGCCGCTCCCAGCTTCCAGCCCATGATCGAGGAGGTCCATCCCGCCCCCACCGTCACCACGTCTACTTTCTTATGAACTTTCGGCATCTGAACCTCTCACGTCTGACGTCGCTCGCCTGGAAGAAACCTGAACCTGCTGCCTTGCTTCAACGCCTGTGCTGCATGTCCTCCCCGGTCACGGGCAACACCACCTCATCGCTGGAGCGCTGGCCCGGATTGAAGGTGTGCAGCGCCACGAAGGCCTGCGGCTTGCGGCGCAGGCCCTCACCCTCGGTCTGAAACTGGGCGGGCGTGTAGGCCCGCTGTGCGCCGGGGTGGCCGATCAGTTTCCAGCCCACCAGCCCGCGGTTGCCGCCGTACTGCGGATCGCTGAACATGCCCTCGGCGGTGTGGCGGCGCAGATTATGGAAAAAGCTCTCGGCGCTGAGGTTGCGGTCAAACCTCCCGGCCTTCCCGTCGGCCATGTCGCCGATCAGGGCGTCCTGCTGCCCCTCGCTGAGGTCCTTGAAGTCCTTGCCGAAGCGCGACTCCGAAAGACGGTCCAGACCCGCCACGCCGATGCGGTAGACCTCGCGCGGCGTGAGGACGTTCTGGTAGCCGTAACGGTAGATCTGATCGGCGGCCACCCACACCACGCCGCTCCGCTCGGCGGGCCTGGCTCCCTGGTACGTCTGGGCAAAGGGAGCCTGACGGAAGGTGGGCTCGTTAAAGCCCTCCTGATACGCCAGCATGTGGTCGATGTAGTACACCACGCCGGCTTCCCGCGCGCCCGGATCCTCCTGATCGCCGGGAAAGATACGGGCGGTGGCGGCCTCCACCGTCTCGGCCTCGTGCGGCGTGAAGACCTGAAAGGAGGTCGGGACCTGATCGGGCGGAAAGGGTGTGGGCGTGTCGCGGGCCGGCAGCGGGCTGGCCGGGTTTTCCGGCCCCACACGGCCCGGCAGCGGGCGCGCCGCTTGTGCCGGATGGGGGCGACAGGCGCTCAGGATCAGCGCGAGGGCCCCTGCGGCCTTCAAGAAGCCGCGCCGACTGCCGGTGGTGGCGTCCTGGGGATGTTCGGGATCGTGGTTGGTCATAGGGCTCCTCGTGAAACTGGACCTTGCGGGCACAGGTCAGGGCAGGGTCTGGAGATAAGCCGCGAGATCGCGGGCGTCCTGTGCGGTCACGCCCAGGTTGGGCATACCGGTCCGGGGGTCCACGTTCTGGGGCACCCGGATCCAGATCAGCAGGTTTTCTGGCGTGTTGGGCAGTACCCCGGCGATCAGCGCGTGGTCGTACAGGTGCGCCAGATTCGGCCCGACCCGGCCCGACGCACCGCTGACGCCGGGAATGACATGGCACGACACGCAGCCGTAGGAGTGAAACAGCGCTGGCGCGCGGGACGGGTCCGCCCCGGCCAGCGCGGTCAGGGTCGAGGGACCGTCCGCCGCAATCCCGAGCTGGGTCTGGCCGCGCGGATCAGGGGTGACCGGAATGCGGTTGTAGGCCGCCGAGAGCAGGATGACGCCCAGCGCCACGGCCAGCAGTCCGCTCCCGGCCCAGATCCAGTTCTGCCGCCCGCGCAGGTGCGCCTTGCCCGGTTCAGAATCAGCCAGATCACTGTCTTCGGAGGCCTCCGCAGCGCGAGGAGAAGCTGGCGCAGCCTTAACAATGGTGATGTGGGGAGGCGAGGTGGGCGGGACGGTAAAAACAGGCGGCGCGGTTTCGGTCACAGCCGCGGTTTCCGGCCGCGAGGCCGGTGGGGGGCTCTGGTGAGGCGACCCGGCCCGGCCCCTGCGCCACCACATCAGCGCAAAGACGGCGGTCAGCAGCCAGGGAACGACATTCATGGTTGACCTCCCTGCGGTGTGGGGCGGGGGGCAGCGTCACGCCCACGCTGAAAGCGCTCCTCCTCGCGCCACCACTGCACGAAGAAGACGGCGGCCAGGGTCACGTACACCACGCCGCTGGGCACCCACATGATCAATCCGGCCAGTTGCTGATCGGTCAGCGGATCATGTCCCCTGGCCAGCGCCCCGGCGGCGTACTGCGGATACAGCGGCGTGCGGGCAAAGGTGATCAGGGCGCCCAGCAGGCTGCCCTGAAGGGCCGTGACAAACAGGTACACCACCGAGGCTCCCCGGCCCAGCCGCCGCCGCCCCTGCGGCTGCAGCACCGCCCACCAGAAAGCAGCGCTCGTGGCCAGAAAGCAGAAGTGTTCCAGCGCGTGCAGCCGCTCGTCGGCCACCGCCGCCTCGTAGAGCCGGGGCACATGCCACAGCCAGAAAACGGCGGTGGCGACGATCCAGACCGTGACCGGGTGGGTCAGGGCCAGGCCCGCCGCCCGCAGGCCGCCCCGCGCATTCCAGCCGTGCGCCACCGCCCGTCGCCACACCAGTGGAAAGGCCCAGCCCAGCACGAACAGCGGGCTGCCCAGCACCAGCAGCGGCGCCGAAACCATGATCAGCATCAGATGCTGGAGCATGTGCCACGCGAAGGAGGCGTCGGCCAGGGGGTCCAGCGCCATCAGGGCCACAGTCAGCACTGCAAGTCCTATGGCAAAGGAGGCGGCGTGGCCCACCGACACGCCGTGGCCAAGGCCCGCCCGCCCCCACAGCCGCCACAGGCCCAGCGCGTACAGGCCGCCGAACAGGGCCAGATCGAGGGGAAGCCACAGGACTGCGCCGCCCCCGTGTTCAGCCCCACCGTGGGCCAGGGCCAGACCGCCGAGCAGGGTCAGCAGAGAGAAGATTTTGGGCCGCTGCCTTGAGAACCTCATGCTGTCACCTCAGCCGACACGCGGGAATAAAAAAGCCGACGACAGCCGTCATCAGGGTCAGCAGCACGAACACGCCCGCATGCCACGCCCCGAAGCGGCCCAGGAAGTGGGTCACGTGTTCCACGACGCCCCCCGGCTGGCCCTGCAGATTCTTGAGACGCAGCGACACGCCCAGCGAGGACAGCGACACCAGCACCGCTGCCGCGTTCAGCAGGTACAGCGGCCAGGGGTTGCCGCCGCAGGCCAGCGGTGTAAAGGCCAGCCCCAAGTTGAGTTGCATGAACCACACCAGCGGCGCGGCCAGCAGCCCGTACCACACGGTGGGGCGCGACACCTGCCCCAGCTTGCCGATCAGGTCAGAGTGGGTCATCCTAATGCCTCCCCAGGAACGGCGACAGGTAGATGGCGGGCAAGATCAGGATCACCCACACCGCGTCCACGAAGTGCCAGTACAGACTGACCGTGTGCACGGTGGTATGGCGCTCGGGCGTGAAATAGCCGCGCGCCATCCAGACCAGCACCGCGATCAGCAGCAGCAGCCCGACGATCACGTGCAGCCCGTGCAGACCCAGCAGCGTAAACCACAGTGAGGCGTAGGCATGGTCGGTGGGCGCGAACTCGGCGTGCGTGAATTCGTAGATCTGCAGCCCCAGGAAGGCCGCGCCCAGCAGGACGGTGGCCAGCGCGCCGAGCATCGCCCGGCCCCGGTGGCCCTTGCGCAGCCCCCGTCCCGCAAAAACCACCGTGACCGAACTGAGCAGCAGCAGCGCGGTGTTGATCAGCGGCAGGGTCAGTTCGGGCAGCCTGACGCCGTTCGGTGGCCACACGCTGGCATTGACCTGCAGGTAGTACCACGAGGCCACCAGCGCGCCGAACAGCGCCGTCTCGGTCAGCACCAGCAGGATCAGCCCCCAGCGCGGCAGGGCGTGTGGATCGCTACGCCGCTGCCCGGCGCCGTGTTCCACCCGTTCCAGGCTGGGCCGCATCCACAGGAACAGGGCAGAAATCACGCCCAGCCCACCCAGCACCATCAGCCAGCCCTGCATGAGCAGCGCGCCGGTAAAAACCACCGCAATGCTCAGGGCCAGCCCCAGCGGCTCCAGCGAGTGGCCGGGCAGCGGCACCGGATCCTCCGGGTTGGCGGTCAACAGATCGGTGGACAGGGTCTGGTGGTCCCAGGCGCTCGTCGGGTCCTGGGCGTCCCACAGCCCCACGCCCAGCCGCTCGGCGTCCCAGATGGGATAGGCCCCGCGCACCAGCGGCAGGGTGCGGAAGTTGTAGGGCGGGGGCGGCGACGATGTGGCCCACTCCAGCGTTCCCGCCCCCCAGGGATTGTTCCCGGCGCGCTCGCCAGACCTGAGGCTCAGGAAAAAGTTGACGATGAACAGCAAGACGCCCAGGCCCAGCACAAAGGCCCCAATGGTTTCCACCAGGTTGAAGCTGCCCCAGCCCAGCCCGTCCTGATAGGTGTAGATGCGCCGGGGCATGCCCAGCAATCCCTGAAGATGCATGGGGAAGAAGGTGACGTTGAAGGAGAGGAAGATGATCCAGAAATTCCAGCGTCCCAGGCCCTCGCCCAGTATTCGCCCGGTGATCTTGGGCAGCCAGTAGTACAGCGCGGCGAACAGCGGAAAGACCATGCCACCGATCAGCACGTAGTGGAAGTGCGCCACCACGAAGTAGCTGTCGGTGACCTGCCGGTCAAAGGCGATCAGGGGGAACATCACCCCGGTCAGCCCACCGATCAGAAAAACGATCAGCGCGCCCACCGCAAACAGCAGCGGCGTCTTGACGTTGACCCGTCCGGTGATCAGGGTGGACACCCACGCGAACATCTGCAACCCCGCCGGAACACCAATGACAAAGGAGGCGGCGCTGAAAAATGAGGTTGCCAGTGGTGACAGGCCCACCGCGAACATGTGGTGGACCCACACGCCGAAGCCGATGATGCCGGTCGCCACCGACGCCATCGCCACCAGCACGAAAGCCACCACGGGACGGCGCGAAAAGGCCGCGATGACCTCGCTGATCAGACCGAAAGCGGGCAGCGCGATGATGTACACGTCAGGATGACCAAACAACCAGAACAGGTGCTGCCACAACAGCGGCTGGCCGCCGTAGGCCGGATCGAAGAAATGCCAGCCCAGTTGCCGCTCCAGCGCCAGCAGCAGGTTGGCCGCGTTCAGAATCGGCAGCGCGAAGATCGCCGTGAATGACGTGACCAGGATGGTCCAGCAGAACAGCGGGATGCGCGAGACGCTCATGCCCGGCGCACGCAGCTTGAAGATGGTCACGATGAAGTTGGCCGCTCCCACCGTGGTGGCGATGCCCAAAAACAGCAGCGAGAGCGTCCAGAAGTCCAGCCCCGGCCCCGGCGAATACTCACGGGTGCTGAGCGGCGCGTACGAGAACCAGCCCGCGTCGGGCGGACGGCCTACCAGAAAGCTGGCGTACAGGAACAGGCCACCAAGTAAAAAGATCCAGTAGCTCAGCGCATTAGCACGCGGATAGGCCATGTCGCGCGCGCCGATCAGCAGTGGCACAAAGTAATTTCCAAGCCCGAAGAGGATCGGTGTGGCGAACAGAAAGATCATGGTGGTGCCGTGCATGGTCAGGGTCTGGTTGTAGGCCTCGGCACTCAGGACATGCAGTTCGGGCGCGGCCAGTTGCAGCCGCATAAGCAGGGCTTCCAGACCGCCGATCAGAAAGAACAGAAAGGCCGTGAAGATGTAGCGCACGCCCACGACCTTGTGGTCTACCGTGCCGAACCACGCCGAGATCCCCTCGGGAGCCTCCCAGCGCGCGCTGAGCCGTCCACTTGCTTGTGCCATATCAACCTCTGGGGCGAAGAGTCGGGAGAGGAAAAGTGAGCGGGCGATGGAAGGGCGGCTAGCGCAGCGTTTCCAGATACGCCACCAGCGATTCCAGTTCGCCCGACGACAGGTACATCGGCGGCATCTTGTTGCCCGGCTTGACCGCCTGGGCGTTGACAATCCAGCCCGACAGGTTGCCCCGGTTGTTGACCAACGTTCCCGCTCCCAGCGCCATGCGCGAGGCGATGTGTGTCAGGTCTGGCCCCAGCCGGCTGCTGGCGGTGGTGCCGCGAACGGCGTGGCAGTACACGCAGGCCGAGCCCTGGAAGAGCTGTTGACCCTCGAAGGCAGCGGTATTGGCCGTGGGGTTGGGCGCAGGCTGCCTTTGCCGGGCGGTCCACGCGGCGTAGTCCTGCGCCGAGTCCACCACCACCAAGAACGCCATGTGCGCGTGCTGCGTGCCGCACAGTTCGGCACACTGGCCCCGGTAGATCCCCACGTGGTCCGCCGTGAAGGTGAGCGTGTTGGTCTGGCCCGGAATCAGGTCGTACTTGGGCGAGAGTTGCGGCACCCAGAACGAGTGGATCACGTCCGCCGAGGTCAGCTTGAGCTCCACACGCTGCCCCACCGGCACATGGATCTCGTTGGCGGTGGTGAACCCCGCGCCCGGGTAGAACATCTCCCACCACCACTGGTGGCCGATCACCTCAACGGTCACGGCGGGCCGCTCGGCTTCAGCGGCCACCGTGCGCTCGCTGTAGACATTGACGCCCATGACGGTGCTGAGCACCACCGCGGGCACGATGCCGCCCGCGATCAGCACAAAAGTAAACCACTTGCGTTCCTGGGCCTGGGGCAACTGGTCATGCAGGGCTCCGCCGCGTCTGCGCCGCAGCAGCGCGAACCCGATCAGCGCCAGCACCACCACGAAAACAAGGCCCGCGACACCGAACAGCAGCCAGCTCCACTCCGCTACCCGCGCGGCCTCGGGGCCCTGCACGTCGAACATAGACGGGGTAGGCAATGCGCTCAGCCGGGGTAAAGGAGGCCCGCTCCCGGAGGGGGACGCCGCCAGCGCAGGAGTTAACAGCGCCAGACCAAGAAAGAGAGGGACCATCCAGGCAGGCCGTGAACACACCGTACGCGTCATCTTACCCCCCGCTATTGTCGTGAAGCGATATAAAGAATTTACTGGGAGGGCAGGACGATGTCAATTGTGAATCTGGCTATTCTTAGACAGGCCAGCACAGGACGGGCGAGCCTTCAAGGCAGATGAAATCGGTCAGTCCGCTCATCAGGCACTGAGAACAGAGGCGTCCGGTCTAAGACCATCATTTGAGGCGACAGCTTCGGATCGAGCTGTGGGAGGAAAACACCGCGATGCCTGCTTATTCCCTGCGTCTCGCACCGTCGCTTTACCGGGTCTTCAGCGCTTTCCGGTGCGAGTTGAGCCGCTTCAACTACGAGAACCAGCAGCACATCAAGGCGCTGGGCCTCACTCCCCAGCAGTTTTCCCTGCTGCTTGTGCTCGGCGCCGCGGGCGGGGAAGGACTGAGCGTCGGGGAAGCCGCAGAGCGGTTGCATATTGCCCACAACAGCGTCGTGGAGCTGTCACAGCGCGCCGAGGCGGCGGGTTTGCTGACGCGCATCTCGCAGGGCGGGCGCCGCCAGGGAACCCTGTTGTTGTTGACGCAGCACGGCGCAGACCGGCTTGACGAGATTACCGCCAGACTGATCACCGAGCTGGCTGAGGAACGCGAAAGACTCATCGAAACCCTCTCGCGCTGGAACATGGTGCTGGCCGCCAGAGGTCTGACCCCACCCACCGCCGCGCCCCAGGCAGAACTGCGGCAGATGGGTCAGCATGAGAAATCGCTGATCTGGAAGCTGCTCCAGTTGTACCTCGATGAGCTCAGCCTGTCCCGTGGCAGCGTTCCTGGCGAGGACGGCGAATACGACTATCCCACCTTTGACCACTACTGGGAAAAGCAGGGCTACGCCGTTTACCTGCTCCAGGTCGAGCAACGTCCGGCAGGCTTCGCCCTGGTCCGACAGCTACAGGACCTCCCAGCGTGGCATGCCCTGGACGAGTTCTGCGTACTGCGGGCTTACCGGGGTCAGGGCCTGGGCGCGTTTCTGGCAGGTGAGGTGTTGCATGCCCGTCCGGGCCGCTGGTCGGTGGCACACCTGCGGCAGAACCGGTATGCCTGCCATTTCTGGGACCAGGTGTTGCCCCGTCATGCGGCCCAGCCCCCCACATACCGGGAAGATCCGGCGCTTCCAGGCCTCTGGCACTTCGAGTTCGAGACGAAGGCGGAGGCGGCGCTTAGCGCTGACTGAAGGGGAGCTTCAGGGCCGGTGAGGGCGCCGCGTGCTGGTCCGACTGTTCGCTGAGCAGTTCTTACTAGACGCATTGGGATGACTAAACGTGAGTGAACCTTATCAATACAGCGGTTTTGTGTCTTCGTTTTATACCTGAGCAGAGTGCAATCTGCTTCAGAGCTGGTAGAGGGACTCGGCCCAGGATCTACCCCCTTCCTTTATCCGCAAGTTTTTCTACCTTCCCAACCAGGCAGGTCAAGGCTGCCGTCGCCGTGATTTCTACGTTGGTGGGTTGGGAACTTGCTTGAGTCGGTGACAGGAGATCGCGCAACGAGAATACGTGCGGTTCGTGTTCCTCCGCGTAGATATAGGTAAGGTTGCAGCAAGTTGCTGGCCTTCAAAATACGGGTTCTTGAACGTCCGACAAAGACTCTCTACACTGAACGCGTGACGGCCCAGACCCCTATCGCCACCATCCCTGCCGTCGTCTGCCACCGGACCCCCACCGCTAAGCAGGGAGTATCTGGTCTGGGTCAAGGACACCACACGAGCGCACGTGGCTTGAACCTTGCCCCCCTCGCCCAGCGGCTGGGGTGCCTGGAGAATCTGACCCACGAGGCTCAGGTCAAAACAGCGAAATCTGGTGGTGAGGCTTGAGCCGTTGCCAGAGAACGCCTTGAGGCAGCGCAGGCTGGAGCTCAAGGTTGGGCGTCGTTTGATGAACCGGATACCCCACATTGGTCAGGAAGACATCTTGACCCCCCATAACATTTGCCGCGCCCCGACCTGGTCGCCCACCTGCCGTAAACCATGACCGAAGCAACCCTCAAGAAAAACAGCCTGTGGATGATGGGCGGGCAGGCGCTGCGGGCAGGTGTACAACTTCTGTATTTCGTGCTGATCGCCCGCGCCCTGGGAAGCGCGCAATACGGGAGCTTCGTGGCGGTGACCGCCCTGGTCGCCATCGTCGCGCCTTTTGCCAGCTGGGGCAGCGGCAATCTGCTGATCAAACATACGGTCCGTGACCGCCGGGCTTTTTCTACCTATTGGGGGGCGGCGGTGGCGACGACGCTCACCACATCACTGGCTCTGACGCTGGTGGTGGTGGCCGTGGCGCAGCTGGCCTTGCCGCCCGGTCTGCCACTGGCCCTGCTGGTGCTGGTGGCCCTGTCTGACCTGCTTTTTGCCCGACTGATCGATGTTGCTGGCCAGGCTTTCCAGGCGTTTCAGCGGCTGGACAGGACGGCGGCACTTCAGCTGCTTCCCGCGTTGGTGAGGCTGGCGGCGGCAGCTCTGCTGTTCGTCCTGCCGGTGTCGAAGACTGCCCTGGTCTGGTCCTCCCTGTTTGTGGTCAGTACCGCCATTAGTGCCGCCTGCGCCCTGGTCTGGGTTCGCCGTGACCTGGGTTGGGGGCCCCTGTCTATGCGTCCGGTGGTTCGCGAAGCCCGCGAGGGCGGCGCCTTCGCCCTGAGTCTCAGTGCTCAGAGTATCTATAACGACATCGACAAGATCATGCTCGCCCGTCTGGTCAGCACCGAAGCAGCGGGTATTTATGCGGCGGCCTACCGCATTGTCGATACTGCCTTCACGCCCGTCCGCTCGGTCCTTTACGCTGCCTATGCCCGGTTCTTCCAGCGCGGTCAGGCGGGGTTGAGCGGTAGCACCGCCTTCGCCCTCCAATTGTTGCCGTGGACTGGTGGATACAGCCTGCTGGTCGCTGGCGCGTTGTGGTTGGCCGCCCCCATTCTCCCTCTCCTGTTTGGGTCTGATTTTGCCGCCACCTCTGAGGTGTTGCGCTGGCTCTCGCCACTGGTGCTTCTCAAGACCCTGCATTACTTTGCCGCCGACGCCTTGACGGGGGCGGGGTATCAGGGCACGCGTAGCGTGGTTCAGGTGGCTGTGGCTGTACTGAACGGTCTTCTCAACCTGTGGTTGCTGCCCCGCTACGGGTGGTTGGGAGCGGTGTGGGCAAGTCTGGCAAGTGATTTGCTGCTAGCCCTGGTTCTTTGGGGCATAGTGGGCTTTAAAGCGAGAAAAAGCCCTCATCCAAAGCAAAATATTTGAAATTGAATGTTCAAGCCTTTGCTACGGTTTCAAGTATTTAATAATTTCTAGTTTGGAGAGATCAAAATGGAATCAGTTGCGATATGTATCTGCACATATAAACGCTATGAATCTTTAAGAACCTTACTTGAGAATCTTACTTTGATTGTCAAGCCTGATTCTTATAAAGTAAGTATAATTGTTGTCGACAACGATCCGTCTGGGTCTGCTTCCGGCATCCAGGCTGATTTTGAAGAGGTGAAATACTTTCTTGAAACTAATAAGGGCGTCTCTTCTGCAAGAAATAGATCTATCGAGGAATCAGGGAAGCTGGGTGCTGATATCATTGCATTTCTGGATGATGATGAAGTTCCTTCCAAAAACTGGCTGATAGATATGCTGGATGCGCTAAATAATTATAGCGCCGATATTGTAGCTGGTCCGGTTATTGCAGAGCTTCCTGACGATTTGAAGGCATTCTCACCATTTATGGCTCGCAAGCGGCACCCGACGGGCACACCAATTAAATATTGGGGCGCGGGAAATGTACTCCTGCGCGCCAAAGTATTTCACCAAGTGGGTCTCTTTTCACAAGATTATTCTGAAACAGGCGGTGAAGATACACAGTTCTCGGCGCGGTGCAGTAAACAAGGCTTACATATGGTGTGGTCAGACACGGCCACTGTCGTTGAACCTACGGATGCTACACGAGCCAATCCAAAATGGCTGAATGACCGAGCTTACGCCAACGGGCGAATCATTGCCCGCGTAGAACGCGAGTTGAATATCGGTGATGTCAGGAGGCGGGCAGTAATCGCGCTTCTGCGTCTGCTGGCGGGAGTCTTGGCATGGCCGATCTCGTTGATAGTGGATCGCATTTTTAGAACACGTTTCTCCCTTCTTTGTTCCATGTCCATGAGAAAAGGCCTGGGCATGACAGAAGAAATATTTAAGGGATCTAAGCGCATCTCCAGTGCTTAGATCTTCACTCAAAGGGCGGTCATATAAGCCAAAATGAGGACACAAACACACTTAGCTATGCCCAGAAAGTTTTGACCCGTGACCCATGACCTCTGTAAGAGCTGAGAAGAGGCAGGGCGATTACTCAATCGTTCGCCTTGCTTCTGAGCAGAGGCTACGTCAGTCAATTCCAACTCTGGAGTGTGGTCAATTTAATGCTAATTGCGGCCATATCTGCTTCTTATATCCTGAATATTCGCTGGTCTGTGGTGGCGGGCGATATATGAACACTAAAGACAATGAGATATGAAGGATACATGACTATAGCTTCTATTCTTCCTTTACTTGGATAAATGTACATCTAGTCTGCCACTTTTATAGCTTTTTTTTCTGTCTCTGGAGTGCATATTCATATATACTCATTAAGAGCTCTTGATTTCGCTCAGGTGTATATAAATTCAAATAGGCTTGACGACAGTTCTCACGAAGTTTTGACGAATGCCCTGGAGAAGCTGTCAAAGTCTCAATCTTCTTTATCAGATCTGTGGAATCACCGGCGTTGAACAACTCACCAGTCCGGCCGGGTGTAACCAGCTCGGTGAGGCCGCCCATCCTCGCTGCCACGACAGGCGTCCCCTTCGCGAATGCCTCGATGACAACCCGGCCAAACGGCTCATGCCACTCGGAAGGCACAACCAGAACACTGGCGTCTCCCATCAATTCGTAGGTCTCTGCTAAGGAACGTGGCCCTAAATACTGAATTCCAGCATTACGGCCTGCCGCACGTTCAATCTCAGGTCCAAGAGGCCCATCGCCTACAATCTTGAGAGGAAGTCTTAACTGCCCTGAGTCCCAGGCTTTGAGAAGGGTACGAAGACCTTTTTCATCGGTCAATCGCCCAACGTATAAGGCATATTCTCCCCTCCCCTCTCCTACACCGGGATCAGGGGCAACAACGTTCGGTTTGACGACAATCTGCGTGTCCCCAATACCCGCCTCGACATATTTCTGTTTCACAAATTCGGAAGTGGCGACAAAAAGATCCACCCGTCGCCGGTACGTTCCTATGAGTTTGTGGGCCGAGACCATCCCTGCGACGACTGCTGAGCCTGCCATACTGCCTCGGTAACAGTGATGCACAATACCAGCCGTGGGAGCAAAGCGCCCGACGCACAATTCGCAGACGCTTCCATTACGGTATAGCAAACCATTGACACAAGTCATTCTGTAGTTTCGGAGAGCCTGAATGACAATAGCACCTGCGCTCTGAGCAGCATAGTAGGCAGCAGGAGAAATCAAGGGAAATGTATTCTGAAAATGCACCACTTCAATATGATTATCTTTAATTATTTTGGTGATATTTCGAAAAGAATATGGATTCCAAATGGTATAGGCTGCCGTCCGAGCTATGCCAAGCTTTTGTACCTCACTGCTATGGACTGCGTAGCGAGTGACATCATGTCCAAATGCGCTGAGTAACCCTGATTCAGCCAAAAAACTCTGATCTTCACCCCCGGGTTGCTGATAATAATTGTGAACCATCAAAATACGCAGAGTTCTATCACCTCACGATCCCCAATCTTTACAAGAGACACTGTAAAGCTTATTTTCCTATTATCAGCCTGCTCTTTGAGTGGCGTGAGAGAGTGAGAGAGCAGAGGTCAGTTGGACAAGTAAGCTCCTACGATTTGAGGGTACCCCATTTACCTGGTGAGAAGTCAAAGGTGGCGCCAAAGGGTGGAAGGCTCATGTAGCGCTGTGTTGAGTAGAACATCGAAAGCGTTAAGGCCGCGCCTGGGAAGCATTTTAGCGGTGCCGTACAGGAGATATTTTGACGGGTAACGCTGCTTGACCGCCTTTGTCAGGCGACACGCTACCAATGCCAGCAGGATCATGGTCATGCGGGTACACGCCTGAGCGGGGGCGGTGAAATGGGTACGATCCCAAATCTGCTTTCCGATTTGGGAGTTTGCCGGAATATCTCCGGCAGGGCAGCGCATAGCGTTGCAAGGCTTTACCTGCAGGCCCGGGATAGACCAGGATGAGCCTCCAAGCGGAAACGTTCTTGCACGACAGAACGCGCAGGGTTACAGAGCATATGTGGGAAGCTTATGGCGGACGCGCCACCAGCCCGACCTCAACTGTCTATATATGACATTTCCGTCTCCAACCTAGTGGTTAGACAAACGGTAGAAGCCCGTGGCAACTGCAAGACGAGACCTATTTCTCTGCGTTGCTGCTGGAAGCGGCCCCTCAAGTCTACCTACTTCAGGTTCTATCTCTGGAAGCGGCGATCATCACACCGTAGTGTTGGCAGTCACCAGCGAGGAAACGCAGAACTACGCCCATCCCCTTGGGATCGGGAGCATCATCCTTCAACCTCTCAAAGCGTCTCATTGATGCGTACGCACTACGAGAGGGCACTAGCGCTGTCACACGGCAGAGGTGCGAAATGGACAGCACGCAGAGAGATGTCACGGGAAGCATCGCTGGAAGTCTGCAGTCAGAAAATCAAACGTTGAAATCCTGACGGCCACAATAAGAAGACCCCCTCTAAAGGGGCTGTTTCATTCAGAAACGTGGCCGAACAGGGGGCGTCCCTTGTTCGTGTCTGTCGAACGCGGTCTGCTCAACGTGCGTCTGCAAGTTAACCCAGGGTGAGGGGTCGCGCCTGACGCAGCAGCGTGCTCCACCGAGGGAGGTGACCGCACCAGTCTAGTAAACCTCGTCGCCACTTGATGGAGTGACTGATCATCCCACCCATCCGAGAGGCAGAAGACCGCGTCCCCAGACCCACGAACGCCAACTGCGTGCCGGAACTCTCCCTGGCATGGACTCCGCCGTCCGCGAGACGTATGCCCTCCAGGCGCCTCCTGCCCCCGGAGAATCGCCAGACGACTCAGCTCTCAAGCTCTCCCCGCGTGACCTTGAATTCCTTGGCTTGCTGGCCGAATGGTGCAGCAACCGCCAGATTGCCTGGGAGAGAATGCAATAGCCCGCAACATCGAGAACGTGTTCAACACACTGGGCGCTCACTCGTGCACCTCGGCGGTCGCGCCAGCCAGTCACAAGGAAATGCCCGAGTGGCAGGCACGGGTTTCGTCATACGGGGCAGGCGCTCAGCGCGTCTGCCCCGCACCCTTACCTGTAGAAGTAGGGATCGAGAACCGACACCCTGTGGATCTGATCGACAGGGAGCCCATTTCGCTCGGCTGCCTGACGGATGGCCTCAGGCGTCGGACCATCGTAGATGCAGAAGGTCTTTTGCTTGTCCTCGCTCACATACGAGTGGACCCAGGTCACCCCCAGGTCAGCGTTGCGGTCCACGACGTTGAGACAAGCGGTCGCCCCCTCAGCGTTGATGGGGATCTCAAGTCCATCGGCAAACGTGCGTTCAACCATATAACGTGGCATTTCATCCTCCTGCAGGACCCTGGAAGTGCTCCTGCTAAGAAGATTGTCCGCCTGAGGGTCTCAGCGCACATCGGGAAAATTCCCTATGCTGAGCGGTCCGGCTCCCCATAGGGAATCAGGCCCATCCGTGTGCCCTCACGGACCGCTTCAGTACGGTTACGCACACTGAGTTTCGAGAGCAGTGAGGAGACGTGGTGCCCGGCAGTTTTTGTCGACACCCCCAGCTCTCTGGCAATTTCCGCATCACGGAGTCCCCGCTGGAGCAGTTGCAACACCTGCACCTCCCGGGGGGTCACGCGGGCCGGATGGTCGCTCGCAGAGGACCGGGGGGCCAGGGACAGTCCCTTGACCCCCAGTTGCCGCAGTTGCTGGACCGCCTGTGTAGCTGCCGGACGCGCGCCGAGCTGCTTGAAGAGGGCAAGCGCCTGTTTCAGGTCGGGTTCGGCCTGACTTTCGGCATAGGCTCTGGCTGCCTCATACGGGCAGTTCAACCGTTCCCACTCCAGCGCCGCGTCGTGCCAGCGGCCGGTGATCTGAAGCTCGTAGGGCAGGGCCATTCTGGGGACGTCTGAACTCGCGTGTCCGGCTTTCCAGCGCCAGTACGCCAGCTCCCCCACAAACCAGGGATGGTGGTGGTGGCAGGCCAGACCATAGGCGGCCTGCGCTTCCTCATGTACCCGGTCGAGGTCGCCGGCCAGCCAGGCGGCCTCTGCCCGCGCAGCGCGGACGGGCGCCAGCCGCTGGAGGGTCCCCGTCTGGCTGGCCATGGCCAGGGCCTCATCCAGCACATCCCAGACTTCAGGATCCCCCCGCCGGGTCCGCACCCGGCCCAGCGCCACGAGAGCCATGATTCTGCTGGTTGCCGCAGTCGCCGGACGCCGGGTCACGGATAGCGCCACCTCCGTCGCCTCGCGCCAGCGCCCCTGATACAGATAGGAGAGGGCCTGCCAGGCCAGCATGTACAACCGGTGGCCGTCCAGATCGTGTTCCTGACAGTACCGCAGCCCGTCCCCGAAATATTGATCGGCCCGGGCAAACTGGTACAGCTCGCCAGCCACGGAGCTCAGCATCCGGTACGCGAGCGCCACGTGGTCGTCGAGCTGCGCGTCCCGGGCCAGCGCCAGACTTCGGTCCAGCAGCGCCCGCCCCGCCTCGTCCTGTTCGAGGAGCATTGCTGTGCCCACCGTGTTCAGGGCAAGCACCAGCAGGGGGCGGTCCTGGTGCTGCTCGGCAAGCTCGATGGCCTGCTGGCCCCAATGGACGGCTTGCTGGTTGTCGCGGTTCAACATCCGCAGGTGCGCCTGACAGGCGTAGGCGAAAGCCAGGGGCGGTCCGGGCGGCAACTCGCCCAGGATAGCCAGGGAGCGGCGGCTGGCGTCCTCCGCCTCCGCGTTGCGGCCCATGCCCACCAGGAAACGGGCAAGGCGGGCCAGCGTCGCGCCCTCCCGGTCCCGCTGTCCGGTCTCCTGCCAGAGCTGAAGCGCCGCCTCACTCGCCCGCAGGGCTTCGGCCAGCTGGTCAGTGATGAAGCACTGTTCGGCGTACTCCTCCAGCATGCTGGCATGCTCCTCGGGAGCCAGCCCCCCGGCATGGCGGAGGACCCGGGCGAACTGGGCACACGCCTCGCGGTGCGCTCTCAGCGCCATCGCCTCCCTGGCTGCCCGCAACGCATACCGAAGCACGGCGGCGGAATCGTTGGCGGCCTCCGCGTGATCCGCGAGTCTGGCGACGTCGCCGGGCAGGGCAACCATAAGCACCCCCAGAATCTCTCGGTGCAGTGCCAGGCGCTGTGGGGGCGCGGTGCTGCTCAGGATGGCCTGCCTCGCCAGTTCATGTCGGAAGGCCAGCCGGTCATCGTGCGCCTGAAGGACGCCCATGCTCAGGCACTCGTCGACGGCTTCCACGCTGGACGGAACAAGCGCTTCGAGCAGCCACGGCTCAATGCGGGTGCCAATCGCGGCCGCGGCTTCCAGGGCTGCCCGGGCCGGTGGAGACAGTCTGGCCGCGCGTGCCAGAACGGCATCAAGAATGGTGGGGGGAATGTTCTCCACCCCGCTGGCAATCACCTCCGTGATGTAGAAGGGATTGCCCTCTGTCTTGAGGTAGAGCAGGGTGGGATCCATGTGATTGGCTTGGGCGAGTTCCTGGACGGCCACCTGAGACAGGGGCGCCAGCGTGAGCCGCCGGGCCGCCTGGGACGTTGCGAGGTCACCAATGACGGTCCGCAGGGGGTGTCTGGGCCCCACCTCATCGTCGCGGTACGAGGCGATCAGCAGCGTCCGGCTGTGGTCGAGGCGTCTGCCCAGGAATCTCAGGAGGTCAAGGGTCGCGTCGTCCGCCCAGTGAACGTCCTCGAAGATGACGATGTGCCCCCTGTGGCGGTCGTTCGTCAGGACCGAGAGGAAGGCCCTGAAGACCTGTTCGCGCTGACCGCTGTCCAGCAGCCGCTCGAATTCGCCGCCCAACAGGCTGGCGATGTCGAGGAGCGGTCCAAGGGGCCGCGGTGTGGAGAGAGGATCGCAGGCACCCAGGAGGACCCCATTTGGGCGGGCCAGGCGACGGACGAACTCCTGCAGAAACACAGTCTTGCCCACCCCGGCCTCGCCGGCCAGGAGGATCAGGCGGCCCCTCCCAGCCGCGGCGTCTCCGGACCACGCCAACAGCTGGTCCAGGGGGACGGCCCGTTCGAGCAGCGTCATAGTAGGAAGAGTCTAAAACCCGGCGCGGAGGAGCTCCCCGATCAGTCCGGATTCTCCTCGATCTGGGTGACCTGGTAGCGCACCTCCCCCTGCTTCAGGCTCACGGCAAAGGTGTCGCCGACCCGGCAGCCTTCCAGCTTGGAACCGACCGGACTGTCCGAACTGATCTGCACCATGCTCCCCAGGGACCCAGCCGCCTCCGCTGTGCTGACCAGCTGGACCCGCCGTGTTTTGCCCGAGCCGAGTTCGGTCAGCAGGACCAGGTCACCAAGACGGACAACGTCGTGTACTCCGCCCACAGGCTCGATCAGCTGTGCGCTGGCGATGAGGTATTGCAGTTCCTCGACACGCTCCTCAATCGCGGCGAGCTGCTGTTGAGCCTCGACGAGGCCCAGGCTCTCAGCCTCGTTGGACTCCATCTGATCGCGCACGTAGTCTCGCGCTTCATCGAGGCGAACCAGCTCACGCTGGAGGTTCTGTTTCAAACGCTCGAGGCCACCAGCCGTCATTTGCGGGGTTGCAGGCATGTCTGAGACTGAGAATAGCGTGTCGCCTTGCTGCCGTGGCACGACGCGCAGCAACCATGTGCCCCAGCAGTCCTCCTGTCCCCCTCAGCGTCAGGGGCGACCGTGCCCCCTGAGTGTCCTGATGCCCTCTGTGCGGGTTAGCCACGGCCTCCTGCGATTTGAGTGGCCTCGGGCAGACGGGCGAGTCGGCGCATGGCCACCGCTCCCAGGAGTGGCCCCACGCTCAGCACCATAAAGGCGAGGGCCCAGCCCCACCTGCTGACCAGCAGAGGGACGAGCGCAATGCTTCCGACAGTCAGGGTAAAGCCCAATGCCAGTTGCATGGTCAGGGCCGTGCCCACGTAGGGAGGGTCAGCAATCTCGCTCACGATGGTGGAGAACTGGGCGGAATCGGCAATGATCCAGAACCCCCACAGCACACTCAGGCCCAGCACCACTGGGGGAGCGGCGTTCAGCAGCACGGCGAGGCCCAGAGCCAGTGCGCAGCCGCCCGACAGGAACATGGCCAGCGCTGTAAGGCGGGTCCGGCCCCAGCGGTCGCCCAGCACGCCACCGACGTAACAGCCCAGTGCGCCCACACCGACCACCGCAAAGGTGGCATAGGCCGCTCCCTGTCCCGGGGCAGGCAGGTTGCGCTCCGCGAGCAGGCGGGAGAAGAACACCGCGAACCACGCCCACATGGCGTACAGCTCCCACATGTGCCCCAGATACCCCAGGGTGGTCAGCCCCATGGCGCGCCCGGTCAGGATGCGCCACGCCTGCGCGGGCCGGAAAACTGCGGGCGGGTACTGATGCGGACCGTTCCTGACCCGCATCGCCATGAAGCCGGCCAGCGCCGCGAGCAGACTGGTCACCGCAATCACAGCCTGCCAGTTCGCCCCGCCCAGACCGTTGACCAGATGGGGCAGCGCGGCCGCCAGGGTGAGCGCGCCGACCATGATGCCCAGCGCCACGCCGCGCCCAGTGCGGAACCAGGTGGCCATGGCCTTGAGCGCAGGGGGGTAGACCAGCGCCATGGCCGCTCCGGTCAAAGCGCGTAGGGCAATGGCTGCGGCCGGACCTTGTGCGAGAAGCAGCCCCAGATTGGCCCCGGCGGCCAGCAGGGCCCCGGCCAGAATCAGGTACCGGGGAGAAACCCGGTCCGCAAGGTTGAGGACCGCACTGAGCACGGCGCCCAGGACGAAACCCAGCTGAACGGCCAGCGTCAGCCAGGCAGCGTCGGTCTCACTGAGCGTCCAGAGAGCCCGCAGTTGTGGAAGGACAGCCGCTGCCGAAAACCACGGTGCCATGGCGAAAACGACAGCGCCCGCCAGCCAGGAGAGGGCCGTCCAGCGGGCGGGCGCGGCACGGTGGGAACCTGCACTCGACATGCCACGCAGCATAGTGAACCGGGGGCGTCAGCTGCGGAGAACGACACGATGGAATCACCCTGATTTCACGTCCACAGGCCGGAGAGGGCCGGTGCGCCGGTCAGGATTACGGGGTTTGCCCCAGCCCTGCCCGGTAGTCGTCGACGGTCTGACCATCCGCGGAGTTCGGGTGCACCTGAAGCAGCCGCCGCCAGGTCTGGACCGCCTGATCGTCGAGCATCACCATGGGTTTGGGCAGGAAGGCCAGAAAGACGTCTTCCAGCCCAACTTCCCCTGCACTTTCCCGAGCGTAGGCGGCCCCGCCGGAAGACCAGCAATACAGGTGAGCCCCCTGCTCGTACAGCGTCCGCACATGACGGATGACCGCAGGTATGGGGATGCGGGCGCGGCCGTGGTTACGAATCAGGGTCTCGTCCACATCGACATACACGATGAGGGGCGTCCGGGTGCTCATGCGGCCAGTCTACGTGGGAACCGGGGTCGCGTCTGGCTTCCAGCCCATCCGGGCTGCAGAGCCCAGCACCAGCGTGGG
This sequence comes from Deinococcus humi, assembly GCF_014201875.1. NCBI lineage: Bacteria > Thermotogati > Deinococcota > Deinococci > Deinococcales > Deinococcaceae > Deinococcus > Deinococcus humi. The sequence goes on from NZ_JACHFL010000005.1 coordinate 353,494, forward strand.
ATAGACCGGAAAAATCACGCTCTGTACGGCGGCGGGTTCCACACGGCCTCGCCGCCACTCTGCAGGTCCTAGGCTCTTCTTTTCGCCCACCGGGCCAGTCGAGAAAGGAAGGGATCAGTCTCTGATCCTCCGGTTCGATGCCGTGAATCTGCCTCAGATCAAGCGAAGCCCGGGACACCCCTGCATGCTTCGGCGACTGCCGTGACATGGCGCAGGTCTGTGCCACAGCAACCACCGAGCACCGTGATCTGCGGCTGTCTTTCGAGAACCTTGCGGTAGAGCTGTCCGAGTTCGGCCGGATCGCCTTCATCGAGCTCCGTCATGGCGTCCAGTTCCTGGTGGCTGCAGCGCGAAGCATTCGCCCGCAGACCACGAATACGCTGTGTCCAGGCCGCGGATTCGCTCAGGACTGCGGCAAAGTGATCAGGATGGGCACAGTTGATCATGAAGTAGGCCGGATATCCGCCGGTCGTCTCATCGACAGCCGCCACTGCGTCCATCAGGGAGTCACCCGTCGGCAGCCGTCCATCCGTCTCCACCGTGAACGAGACCGCCACTGGCAGCCCTACCTCCGCTGCTGCCAGAGCGACACCAGTTGCCTCGTTGATGTTGGTCATGGTCAGGGCAGAAAGCATGTCAACCCCAGCCGAGGCGAGGACAAGTGCCTGATGCCCGTGATAATCGGCCGCCTCGGACACACCCATGATCCGGCCGGGATCATAGCCGTCGCCGCGAGGGCCGACGCAGCCGCTGACCACGATCTCAGAGGTGTCGGTGGCAAACTCGGTTCTCAAGCGGCGCAGCAACTCGACGGCAGCCCTATTGAGCTGGTCGAGTTCAGACTGCTGGAGCCCAAGTGGCTCAGCCCAATCGGGACTCGCACGCCAGGTGGCGCTCTCGAGGATGAATCCGGTCCCGAGACTGCGGGCAAGCTCCAGATAGGGGCGGTAGTACGTCTCGAGCGCGGCCCGGCCTTCCGCAGTTCCGAGCAGCGTAACGGCCGCGAACCATGGGAGATCAATCCCGCGGTTGAAGAGGAGGTCGGTCTCCAGGCCGCCGTCGGTCAGGACACGGCGCGTGAGCTGTGGGAGCGGTCCTTTCAACTTGTCCTCCATCCTGTCAGACGGGTCCTGGGCAGCGAGGTGCAGCGAGAGATCCAGCTTAACAGAGGGCTGTGGCCCTGTCATCAGCATCGCCTGGGCCCTGAACCTTGCAAAGCGGGCCGCACCCGAATGGAATTTGAAAAGTTCCCAGGCAGCGCGCTGCTGCCGAGTTCACGGGTGATGCGGCCAGGGAGCCGGGGCGGTCACCGAGCAGATGATGGGGTGGAGCCTCTCCAGAGCCAGGCCGTCAGGGGAGGCGCTTGCCTGTCACCTTCGGCCTTGACTCCTGAAGAACCGCTGCCAGACCAACGGGGCCGGGATGTCGTCAGGAAAGCCTCGCTCGTCCTGTCCGGGGCGCTCCGATTGCCGCCGGGTCTGTCATCCGCCACGTCAGCCCAGTGAGTCTGCGCGCAGTGATCTCGGCTGCTTCCCATCAATGTCGCTGAAGCCATATTCGAGGGCGAGTTCAGCGGCCACAACGACCTGGCCCGTCCTGGTAAATACGTTGGCGTCGCTTGCAAGGGCAGCGACCGCCCGGCCGATGAACTGGGGCGACTCGGAGTTTGACAGGTCGAACGCACCCTCGGGGGCAAGCATGATGCCCTCCGTTCGCACCAGACCCGGGTACAGGCTGACGCTCGTGACCCCGTGCGGACGCAGGTGATTGGCCATGGCGAGGGCCATACGGTCGGTGGCATTCTTCGCCAGAAAATACGGAATGCTTTCCGTGTCCTTGTGGCCCTCCGCCGCAAAGAATGAGATGCTCACGACAAGGCCGCGCGCGCCAATGAGAAGCGGGGCGGCGAGCTGACTGGTGACGTAATGGGCCCGGACGCCCGCGGCAAACATGTCATCCCAGATGGACGTCGGCTGTTCCCAGAACGGTGCGTCCCATTTCTCACCGCGCTCGTCCCAGATGTGCAGTCCCTCGTAGCCACCCCAGACGTTGTTCACCAGGACATCAAGCTGTCCGCGCTCCTCCCGGATTCGCTCGATCACGGTCCGAGTCTGGGCGTCGTCAGTGTGGTCGCACTGCACGGCAATACCTTCGCCACCCAGCTCGGTCACCTGCTGCGCGGTGTCCTCCAGGCTGCCCGCCAGGAAGGGCATGTGCCTGGAGCGGCCCGACAGCGTGCGGCCCGTGACATAGACGGTCGCGCCCGCCTCGCCGAGCCCAAGGGCAATGCCCCGCCCAATCCCGCGCGACGCGCCCGTAACGAGAGCGACCTTGCCCCGGAGCAGTGATGTCATAGGTCAGCATACCGGGGAAAGGGCGCGAGTGATCGGGAGGTTGCGCGTTTACCGCCAACGAAAAATGGGCCTGCATGGGGTGAAAGGACACCAACTGGCCCGCAGATCAAGAAGCTGGATTGCCGACGCCCATGGCGTCAGGCTCAGCTCCAAGTTGGTGCCCTCAGGAAGAGAGGGATAACAGCGCGAGGTTCAGTTCGGCTCTGCCGATGTGCCCGGAGAGCATGCGGCGAGGGCCGCCAGTGAGCGGAGGGCCTGTGCCGCGCCGTTGGTGTCGCCATCCGCCTCGAAGGCCTGCCGCGCGGCCTGATAGTGCGCGCGGGCCTGCTCAAGGTGCAGCGTCGCCTCGGCGGCCTCCCCCGCTTTCAGGAGCCAGGGCGCGGCCCGCCCGGGTTTGCCGCCCTCCTGCCAATGTCGGGCGATGCGCGCAGCAGGCCCTCCCTGTGACGCCAGAAGTTGAGCCGCCGCCCGGTGCAGGACCCCCGAGACCGGATTGGGAATGCCTGCGAGGACGGTCTCCAGGATGAGGCTGTGCGAGAAGCGCTCGCCCGTCATGATCTGCGCTTCTTCCAGTTCCTCCCACGCGGAGGCCACGTCGAGGAGCGATACCCCCAGCATCTGGGCCACCATCTCGGGCGTGAAGTCGCTGTGCAGGACCGCCGCCGCGCGGGCCGCCTGCTGAGCGGACGGCGTCAGGCGTGCCAGACGACGCGCGATCAGAGAGGTGACGCCGCCCCCGGTGTCGGGCAGCTGCTCGCTGTCTTGCAAAGCGCCCGTCTCGAACAGGTGCCTGAGCAGTTCCAGCAGGAGCTGTGGGTTGCCGCCCGTCACCCGCGCGAGATCACCGGCGAGGGCAACGCCCTGCGGCAGGTTGAGGTCCTCAAGCAGGTGCTCGATGGCAGGCTGGTCCAGCGGCGCGAGGTGAATGGGCACCACAGCGCCCGCATCGTACATGCCCCCCAGCAGGCCCGCCGAGGCGGCGGACAATTCGCCGGGACGGTGGCAGAAGAGGGTGCGGACGTTCACCCTGGCGTCCCCCCAGAAGCGAGAGCCGACGTACGCTCCGGCCTCGACGCTCGCATCGTCCATGAATTGCGCGTCGTCCGTAGCGACGATCACTGGACCGCGCTCGGCGATCAGACGGATAACCTCCACCTTGGCGTCGTAGAAGCGGCGCTTGTCGGCCTCCGAGATCATGGGGGGCGGAGCTTGCCCCAGTTCGGGAAGCATCCTGGCCAGTTCAGAGCGCACCCACCCGGGCAGGGCCAGATCCGGGTAGGTGCCCAGCGCTGCCCGGTAATTGCGGGCATGGGTGGCGTAGGGCAGCTGGGCGTCGCCTGGCTGCGCCTGAAAGTAGAGCAGCTGATGCGTCGTCCGGGACCGCAGAAAGTCCAGGGCGAGGCGCGTCTTGCCGCTGCCCGCTTCACCGACGAGCATGATCCCCTGGCCGGCGGCCCATGCCTCCTCCATCCGTGCCCAGGCCTCCTCACGGCCCACCAGCGTCGGGGGGCGCAGCACGGCCAGCGGAATGCGGCCGGAGCGCGCCACGGGTTGGACGGCCCCCAGGGTGCCCCGGTCGATGTCGCGCGCGAGGTGCCTGGTGGCTGCCTCTGGTTCCGCGCCCAGTTCGCGCATCAGGACGTCCTGACAGCGGTGGTACGTCTGCAGGGCGGCGGGCCGGTCGCCGTTGAGGTAATGCAGCCGGATCACGCTGCGCCACACGTCCTCTGCGGTCGGGTCGAGATCGAGCAGGGTCAGGCCAAGTGAAATGGCCTCAGCCCACGCGCCCTGTTCCTCCAGCCGCTGCAGTTCGGCGCGGCTGACGTTCATGAGGACGGCGCCGAGCTCCTCCCGCTGCGCTTCCAGCCAGTCCATCAGGTCCGGGCAGCCGTCCAGCTCTACCCCGTCGAGGAGGACCGCGCGCCCCGCCCCATGCCTGCCTTCTTCCAGCAGCGTCCACGCGTCCACCGTCAACGCCGGGGCGAGGGCCGCCACTTCTCCCGGCAGGACAAGATCGGCCCCGCTGGCCTTCTTCAGCCGACGCAGGTGATGCACGAGGTTATTACGGCTGGCACTCGCCGGCGCGTCGGGCCACAGCAACCTTACCAGAGTGGCCCGCGACGTCGGCCCCTCCAGCGCCAGGTAGGCAAGCAGAGCCGCCGTCCTGCGTTCGCACGGAATGACCCGGCCATCCGCCGCGACGACCGCAGGTGGGCCGAGCAGACGCAGCTGCCAGCCGGTGAGCGTTTCGGGCATGTGCCCAGTATAGCCGCCGGCCCAGAAGAGACGTGTCACACGGCAGGCAGGGCGCCCGGCGCATCACCCGCCAGAACCCCAGGAGCCGCCGGGAAGGGCAGGGCGAGGCCGGTCCTCTCCGCCGCTTCCAGCACGGCGCGGTGCGTGGCGTGCTGGTGCAGGAATGCTGGGCGCAAATGCTCCGGCACATGCTCCGGCAGCATGGCCGCGAGCCAGCCCAGCGCCTGACGCAGCGGCACGTCGGCGTCCGGGCACCCCAGCGCCGTCAGCACCTCGTGATGGACCAGCCAGGGCCGCGCGTGGTCCTCACGGGGGGGATGCCCGGCGAGGCGCTCCACGGCGAGCGTACTGTCGGCCAGGGCCTCGCTGGGGCATCCCAGGCGCAGCAGCGCTTCCGCCCGCGCCGCGAGGGCGTCCGTGAGGAGCGCCGCGTGCCCCCCGCTCTCAGCGAAGCGGCGCGCCTCCTCCACGAGGGGCAGGGCGCCCCCACCTTCCAGCTCGGCCCGCGCCAGCAGGAGGCGCCCCTGCGAGTACGACAGCGCCGTGCCCGCCAGTGCATCCTGTGCCCGCTCGAAAGCGGCGCGCGCTTCCGCTTGATGTCCCCGCCGGACGCACACCAGACCGCGCAGGAGCCACGGCACCCCCTGGCCCACGTCGCGCCCATCAGGCGCGGCCAGGGCCACTTCTGCCGCGCGCTCGCAGCCGTCCAGGTCTCCAAGGGCCCAGGACAGCTCTGCCAGAGCGCGTTGCACCAGTCCTGCCGCCTCCCCCAGCTCGTGGCCCAGCGCTTCGGCCTGTCGCAGCCAGTGCAGGGCGCGGGCGTACTGCCGGGCGTGCAGGTAGAGGGTGCCGAGCCGCAGCGTGTTCCAGTACCGCAACGAGGACGAGGACACCGCACTCGCCTCGTCCAGCTCGGCGCGCAGGGCCACCGCACGCTCCCAGTGCCCGAGCCCCTCCTCGGCGAGCGCGAGCGCGTGGGCCAGCCGGGCGGCGTGGTAGCGGTCTCCCGCTGCCCCATAGGCCGTCAGCGCGCACTCCAGCCGTCCGCGGGCCGCCCCATACTGTCCCAGAGACAGCAGCACGTCGCCCATGGCCGCGTCCAGGGCGGCGACATCGCGGGAATCGCCCAGCGGGGCATGCGCCGCCTCGACCTGCGGCATCAGGTCCTGCGCTTCCCGCCCCCTGCCCTGCCGCGCGCGGGCGAGGAGCAGTTCGCGCAGCAGCGCCGCCCGGAGCGCAGGAGTCCCCCCCTCGCCGAGCAGGGCCAGCCCACGCTCCGCCGCCGCTTCCGCCTCCTGCCCACGGTCCTGATGCTGACTGAGGAGCCAGGTGGCCTGGGCCAGGTGCGCCCGGGCCTGCTGCTCCGGGGTGCGCGCGTCGCCCAGCAGACGCGTGACGAGCGGTTCGAGTTGGCCCGGCAATTCATGGCGCCACGCGCCGTCGAGGGCGGCGGCCCGGGCATCAAAGGCGGCCTCCAGTTCGCCGAGGTCCTCGAAGAGGCGCGCGGCCTGCCCACAGAAGTCCAGGGCCTCCACCGGGCGCGCCGCCGCGAAAGCCTCTCGCGCCGCCCGCACCAGCAGCGGCGCGGCTTGGTCAGGGTGCCCGCCCTCCTGCCAATGGCGGGCCAGCCGGGCCGGCGCTCCACCGTGCCGTTCCAGGGCACGCGCAGCCCCACGGTGCAGGAGCCGGCGCACGGTGGCCGACGCCCCCGCCCGCACCGCCTCCAGGATCAGGTCGTGCTCGAAGCGATCCCCGCGCAGCAGGTGAGCGTCCTCCAGTTCCTGCCAGGCGTCCATCACCTCTAGCAGAGGCGCGCCGAGCACGTCTGCCACCAGCTCCGGCGAGAAATCCTGCTCCAGGATTCCCGCCGCCCGCGCCACCTGCAGGCTGGTCTTAGAGACGCGTTCCAGGCGCTGGGCCACCAGGTGCTCCACCTTCTGGGGCACAGTGAGCGACGCTTCTGCCCCGTCCAGAGACCCGTTGCGGTCCAAGTCGCGCAGGGTTTCAAGGACCAGCAGGGGGTTGCCGCCGGTGCGCCGCAGCAGCTGCGGTGCGCGCCGATCCGGGTCGGGCACCCCCAGCTGGCCCAGCAGGGTGCCCAGGTCAGCTTCGCCCAGCGCCCCGACCTCCACCCAGACCGCGTGCCCGGCGCGCACCATGCCCTCGTGCACCTCGCGCATGGCGGGTGGCAACTGGTCGCGGCGGTGCACCGCGATGCAGTGCGGGATACCGCCGCTGCGCCCCAGCGGGAAGACGGCCTCGACGAGCGTGAAGCCCGCCTCCAGGGTCGCGTCGTCCACGTACTGGAAGTCGTCGAAGACGCACACGTCCACGCCGCGCAGGCCCTGGACCCATGTCAGCTCAATGGCGTCGTTCAGCCGTGCGTCCGCCTCGCGCCGGGCCTCACCGGGCGGGGCGAGTTCGGGCAGCAGCCAGCTCAGCGAATGACGCGCCCATTCCGGCAGGGTCACCGTGCCGCGTGCCAGGATGCGCCGGAGATTGCGCACCGTCGTGGAGAACGGCACCAGGCGGTCACCGGGCCTTCCCTCCAGGGCAAGCACCTCGCCCTTGCTGGCCGCGAAGTCGTGGGCCAGCCGGGACTTGCCCGCACCCGGATCGCCCGAGACGACGATGAGTTGGCCTGAACGCCACCCCTCCTCCATCTGGGCCCACTCGCGCTGCCGTCCCACCAGGGCCGGGCGGGCGAGCGCGGGCGGTGTGGGCGGGGCGGGGGACGCCGGTGCCGGACGGCCACGGGCGATCAGTTCTGCCAGCTCCCGGGTTTCCGCGAGCGGCTCGGTGCGCAGGGTGTCGTGGAGCACCCGGGTGCACGCATGGTAGGCGGCCAGGGCCGCGTCACGCTCGCCCAGCAGGTAGTGCAGGCGCATAAGCTGACGGTGCGCTTCCTCGGAGACGGGGGACAGAGCCAGCCACTGCCGCGTGGCGGTGAGGGCCGCCGCAAAGTCTCCTTCTCGCTCCTGCCGTCCTGCCTGCGCTGCCAGTCGGCGCACCCGCAACGCAGCAAGCCGCTCGCGCTGCACCGTGAGCCAGTCGGCCAGGTCCGGGGTGTCCTCTACCTCCACTCCCGCTAGAAACTCCCCGTCCGGCACCGGCAGTTCCGGGTCCCCGGACGCCAGCAGGCGCTGCACATCCACCCGCAGCTCGCTGCTCAGGGCGAGCGGGTCCTGTCCCACGACGAGGGTCTCTCCGTGGGCACCCGTCATGCGGCGCAACAGTTGCACAAGGTTGTTGCGGGCGGCGGCCTCCAGTCGGTCGGGCCACAGCGTCCCCGCGAGGCGTGTGCGCGGGGTGGGTCCTTCCACTGCCAGATACGCCATCAGGAGGAGGGCGCGGCCCGCGCACGGCAGCCGCCGCCCGTCGGGCGTGACCAGCCGCGCTTCGCCGATTACCGAGAGCTCCCATGCAGGTGAGAGGGTCATGACCCCCTCAGGGTAACGTCCTGCTTGGCGGCAGGAGAAGTGATCTGCGGGGAGCTCAGAGGCCGCCTGACTCTACTTGCTGTCCTTCACGTCGAAGACAAAGGTGCGGCCGGACTCGTCGGTGAGCAGCACGCTGTCCCCGGCGACGTTCGAGGGCAGCTCGAAGAAGAAGCGCACCCGCGCCTCCTCCCCTTTCGGCAACGCTCCGCCCGCCTTCTCGTCCCGGCTGGCCTTGAGCATCGTCTGGTTGTACTCCACCCGCTCGCCGTCCGCGTCCTTGAGGGTCGGTTTGAGGTCGGACCACGAGAAGGTGGTGTCGCGCCCCAGGTTGTTCTTCAGCGTGAAGGTGGCCGTCAGGTAACGTTTGCCCGCCCCCGGGGCCTGCCCGCCCAGGGTCTCGGTCGTGAACTTCGCGTCGTCCAGCCGCACGTCGTACCACTTCAACGTCACGAACTTGCCCTTCGCGGCGGGAACCTGGGCCAGGGCCGTGGTGCCCGACTGGTCTGCGAAGGGGGCGGGCAAGCCCCTGGCCTGTGTGCGCAGGTCGTAGCGCAGCACCGGGGTGCCGCTCTCACGCTGCACGATCAGCTTGGGCACCGGCCCGGCGGCGGGCACCACGATGGCCGTCATCACGTCCACCTTCTGCGCGGGTTTGAGGTTGATCTCCAGTTTATCGGTGGTGCCCTCACGGGCGACGGCCTGGATGAACTCGTGGTTGCGGTCCTGCGCGTCAACCGCCGTGAACTTCAGGTCGGCCCAGTAGTACCGTGCGGCGCCCTTCTGGGGGTTCTGCACGGTGTAGTGCAGGATGAGCAGCTTCTCGTCGGCCTTGGGATAGTAGACCTCGCCGCCGATGACGACGCGGCCGGCGCTGTACTCGGCACTGCGCAGCGTGAAGTTGAGGGGGCTGCCCTTGCCGAGGGTGAAGGTCTGTCCCACCCGGGCATTCTGGCCGTCGAGTTGCTGGGTGCCCTGGACCACCGGCTGGGCCGGGCGGGTGGAGGTGTTGGCGGCGTGGGCGACGGGGATCAGGGCGAGGGTGAGGGCGGTCAACAGAATCTGAATTCGCATGGTTTGTCTCCTGTACGGCGCTCTGGCCGGGGTGAGCAGAACGTACAGAGGGGGGCGTGACACGGAAATGTTGTCCCCACGTCACCCTCCAGGGGACGGCCATGGAGCGAGGGTCACGCCAGCGACGAACCCACGCGCGCAGGCGGCCCACAGCCCCTGGGCTGCGCAACATCCCCATATCACGGTGCGGTTCCTATGCTGGGGTGCAGGCTCCACCGGGAGGAACCACATGAACACCGATAGGAACGACGTACGGGCAAGAGAACGGGTGACCTCCGTCACAGGCGAGAACAGCGTCCTCATTGCGCTCCCGCGCCGGGAACGGACGCCGCCCCGTCGGCGGGTTCACCGCTAGACCCGGCGGCGCTGTGATGGGGGCAAACGTCCACCCGAACATCAAGTAGGTCTCCCGGTGCCGCCGGGCGTGGACACGCTGCCCGCCTGATGCGTGGCATCGCCCCGCCAGCAGTACTCGCATTCCCACAAGCACACAGGTTTAACGAACAGGAGGCACGATTAAAATGGAATGGACGTTGCTCGTCGGCTCGGCTGGATTCGTCGCCCTGGTCCTGACGGGTTCGTGGCTGTCCGACTGGGGCCGGCGGCACGCCCGGCGCGGCCCCCTGTGGTCGCTCCTACGGGTGTTCGTCGCCCTGCGGTGGCTGCTCGACGCCCTGCCGGGTGACCGCAGTCAGGTCGAGCTTCCCGCAGGGGACGCCGGGCCGACGCGTCTGGCGGGACCACGGGCCAGGAAGCGGCGGCGCTCCCGACGGCGCCCCTGAGTGCATGAGCGGCAGCACCGCTTCTGCTGCAAGTTGCCTCCCCCGGTGCAACGAATCAGACAGGGCAAGGGAAAGGCCGGCAAGAACCTCAATTCGCCGGGCTCCTGCACCTATGCACATCGGCCCCATCTTCGGGCGCTTTCGGAACAAAGTTGAGGACCACGGGACCATGCCCGTCATCACCCACCCCAGCAGGCCCAGCACCCTACGGCGCTGGGCCGATGACGCGGGTAAGGGGCTTTAAGGGCGCCCACCCGTTCCCACCAGTTTGGCGGGTAGGGCAAGGGGCCGAACCTGCACGTCGCTGGAAGTGGCCCCCTGCCCGTTGCCGATCTGCTCTGCGAGGAGGTCGCCCCAGGGTGCCCAGGCCACCCGCTGCCCTCGGCCGAATGCCGATCCGTTTGGCAGGCGGGCCCGTATCTGTCCCGTCCGGAGGTCCACCACAGCCAGTCCCCGCTCGCTGTGCCCGCTCACTGCCAGCAGATCGCCCGCCGCATTCAGGGCCAGATCGCGCCCGTTGTCCACGTCCAGCCGGGTCAGGCCGCGTTTGCCCACGCGCCCCAGCCACACCTCGCCGTCCGTGGTCAGTGCCGCGTACGTTCCGCCGTCCGGAGTAAGAACGGCAGCGCCCACCGCCCGGCCGTTGCTGTTGCCGGACACCCGCTCGGTCGCCAGTGCGGCGCCGGTCGCGGTGTCCCACACCCGTACGGTGCCGTCCCTGGCGGCGCTGAGCAGCCGGCCTCCCGCGAGGCCCAAGGCGCTGACCGGAGCCGCGTGCCCCACGAAGGAGCGCAGGCGCCGCCCGGTGTGCAGGTCCCAGAGCTGGGCGTAGCCGGGTGAGCGGCCCACAGCCATGTGGTGGCCTGCCGCATCAAAGGCGACCGAGTGGATGGCAGGCGAACCCGCAGGATCCGGAGGAAACGGCCAGGGCTGCCCGTCGGCCAAGCGCCACAGAGAAACCCCCGAGCCGTGCTGGAGGGCAAGCACCGCGCCGTCCGGGCTGAGGGTGGGCGGGTACCCGCCCCGGGCCGCACCCTCCAGCCTCACCGAGCGGCGCACCTCACCGCTGCGCGCGTCCAGCCACACCACCTCGGGCAACAACTCGTACCCCTCCCTCCGCTGAACCACCAGGGCGGCGCCCTGAAAGCCCAGCAGGGCGGCGTTCGGCTGCACGAAGGGCGGCCCAGGGGCGGCCAGGACGGGGATCAGCGACAGCGCGAGCAGAAGCAGTCTGGGCAGCGGCATGGGCAGAGGCTATCCGGGCGGCCATGGTACCCGGATGTCATGCTCACGGCACGCGGAATTCCGCCGGTCCCCAGACCATGCCGCTCATGGACCGTCCGTGCAGGGCCAGGATTCTGCGTGCTCCCTGCCCGTCGTCCACGAAGACGGTATCGTCCACGACGTACGCGACCTGCCCGCCATTGGGCGAGACGGCGATGTCGTAGGCGAGATCGAGAAAATCCTGGAACACGGGGCCGCCGTACACGGCGGGGCCGCAGGTCCAGGTGTGCAGGCGCCGGCCAGAGCGCATCAGCGCGCAGTCGGTGTGGTCCCGCCCCTCGGCCGGCCACCAGACCTGAACGCTGAGCCGCTCCGGCGCGCGCACGGCCACCAGGCGCTCGAACGTGCCAGGCCGCCGCAGGACGTGCCCGCGCCCCGTGAGGCTGTAGAAGGCCTCCTCATTGAAAAAGGACCCGAAGAACACCGAGGAGCCGAGGTGGGTGAGATGACTCACCAGTGCTTCGTCGCCCAAGCGCCGCACCACGCGGCCCGAGGCGTCGAGCACATACGTGGACGCCACGGCCGTGGAGCTGCTCGCGGCGCCCAGCACGACCAGACCCGCCGGGCTCCACAGCAGGCCGATGGGCCCGGGAGTGCCGGACAGGTCTGGAACAGCCGTCAGGATCACCCGGGTGGCACCGCCCGGGAAGGCGTACCGGGCGAGGATCACTGTTTCCGGGGGACGCTTCCCATCCTGTGCGCGCTGGATCCGCTGGGTCCAGGCGAGCGAGGTTCCATCGGGTGACCACGCGGGCGTCGAACGCATCACACCCTGGCCTGTCGAGATGGCAGCTGGTTGGCTGGTGAGCCGGGTGGCCTTCCAGGTAGTCAGGTCCAGGACCCAGATGTTCGTGGCCTCTCCGGTCACGCGAGAGGTGTCGAGGCTGCCCTCGGCCACCGAGGCGTAGGCGATCTTGCGGCCATCCGGGGACAGCACTGGCGGGCCGTTCCCGCCCCAGTGGGTGCGCTGCTGCCAGCCCTGCGCTCCCGTCCACGTCCAGAAATCATCCGCGATGTTCACGACGAGCGGGGCGGAGGCCGCCTGGGCCACCGACAGCAGCAGGAAGGCGAGGAACAGAATGCGGCGCATCACCATAGGTTCAGGATGACGGCGGGAGGGTGGTTCGGCGATGTCAGCCTGGGTGTGGGGTGGGCCTGCATTCAGCGTACCGCCCTGTGCCGCAGGAGGAACGTCGTCTCCTCGTGGAACGCGACCCCATCCTTCGTCGTGACGGTTCGCCTGTACTCCTTGCGGAGGTTGCCCTGTGCGTCCAGTTTGAAGTCCGTGATGGCGAGGCCCTTCACCTCCACATCGGGGATCAGCTCGTAAAAGGTGATCGTCTCGTCCTCATGCAACTCGTCGAAGTCCCACTGGCTGTGCCACACTTCATCCGGGTCAACGGTAGGGCACCGCACCTCCATCTGCACCTCCAGGTGGGGCTCGATGATCATCAGCACCGGATCGACGGCGCCGGTTCCGTCCAGCGGAGCGAGCAGATCATCCTGCACGCGCGTCTCGAGCTGGACATCCACGATGCCCAGTGGATGCGTCTCGTAGCCGAGCACGCTGTACGGACACGTCTGGTAGGACCCCTCGACGTGCTCCAGCTGCTGGGTGGGCACGATCTGGGCAGGTCTGGGGCGGGGGGTGGCCGAATAGAGCTTCACGGGCGCGGTGGCGCGCACCCGGTCTGCCATCCCGTCGTCCCGCCGAATGTACGACGTGAACTCCAACTCGTACGTGCCGCAGTTCTCGGTCTTTTTCTTCATGCTCTTGATGCTGCCCGCGAAGTAGGGCGCCAGACGCGGGTTCTTCTCCACCCACCGGATCCAGTACAGCATACCCGTCAGCGCGGAGCCGTCCGCGCCCAGACACCTCTGGTAGCCCCGGTTCACAGAACTTTCCACCCCCCTGGCGATCAGGGACCAGCCCTCGTTGATCTGCGCCGTGAAGTTGCCGTTCAAGCCCGCGCGCTCGACCTCGGCGCGCCATCTGGTGAAGCGGGTCTGGGCGTCGTTGAGCGCGACGTCGCCCGACGACGCCTTCTGCAGCGGCGGGCGAACACTCGCGGCGTACTCGTCGCCAAGGGACTGGGCGGGTCCCTTGACCAGTGGGGCGAGCAGGTCACTCATGTTGTTCGGCGGGGTCAATGCGCTTTGTGCTGGGGGTGTGGTTGCCAGAGCGCTGGGGCCGAGGGCGAGCGTCAGCAGGGCGAGGGTCGAGCGTAGGGCGGGTCGGTTCATATTAGGCCTCCTGGCGTGTTGCCCGGCACCTTAGGCGGGGCGGCGTGACAGGGGGATGTCGGGGCCTGGGGCGTGGCAGGGGAGCATCGCGCCCTGATCCGGCCTGCCATCATCCTGAAGTCACGCTCCTCCTCCTACTCTGAGGGCGCCGCGCCCGCCCACAATGTCCGGGCGACGCGGAAAGGAGGAGCCCATGAATCACGAACCCCCTGCGCACATCCCCGGTGTTCCCGATGGACGCGTGTACGTGCTGCGCATCTGGGAGGAACGCTCGACGGGGTCGGTCGGCTGGCGCGCCTCGGTGCGGGAAAGCACGCACGGCGAGCGGTCCTACTTCGCCAGCATCGACGAGTGCCTGGAGTACCTGTACACCGAATTCCTCCGGCGGTGACCTCCAAGAAAGCCACCTGAGAGAAGGGGCTCCGCCGCCTGCGCGCGACGGTCGTGCCCCTCCCCTTTTGTGCTGCATTCAGGAACGCCAGCTTAAGCGAGCTGCGACTTCACGGGCTCGCCCGACAGGGTGCTGTCCCCCCAGCGCCGTCCATTCAGGTTCGTGATCTTCCACGATGAATTTTGCTTCAGGCCAAAAAGCTGGCCGCGTGAGGTGATGCTCACGCGGCCACCAGCAAGCGGTTTACTGGCTTCTATAAAAGAACAGACCCTCCTGCTTGCCGTTCTCGACGAGCACCATGGAGGAGCGGCCGTCACGCACACCCACACCCCAGCGGTACTCGTCGGGCTTGGGGTACCACGTCTTCTCGTAGCTTCTGGAGGGGTTGCAGGTGTCCTCGAACTTCTGGTGCGCGTTCGTTGCCGTGAACACCGCGCGGTCGCCCTGCACGGCCACCGTGCCCGTGTGGTACTTGAAGAAGTTGATGGTGCAGCCGTACATCCTCGACTCGATGTAGGAACTGTAGATGAAGGTGCCGTCCGAGTGGATCTCGTACCACAGGCCCTGTCCGCCGGCCGGGCTCCACGTGCCGTTCGCCGGATTGTAGTACCCGCCGCCGCTGGATCCCAGGGTGCTCCAGTTCCCCACCAGTTCTGCCGGGACAGCGGTGCGGGGAGCGTCCGCAGGTGGCCCGGCGTTGCCCGGCTCGTCGAAGGCCATCATGCTGATGTTCACTTTGGCGTTGGGTGGCCGCACCCGCCCCATGGTTTTCTGGTCGGGGCTGTATACCCCGAACGCGTCCTCCGCGCCGAAGTGGTTCCTGGGCTCGTTGTCCTTCCAGGCGATCACGCTGTACTCGCCGTCAGGCAGGTCCGGCGTCGCGAAGGTGGCCTGCGCGCCGGAGGTCTCGACTTCAATGGCGCCCACCCCGTCCCAGTCACAGTCGTTGTTCACCACCGGGCAGATGAGCAGGTAGGTGCCCTGCACGTTGCCGTTTTTGGGGGCGGTGAGGGTGCCGCTGATCGTCCGTCCTCCGGGCTGAGGCTGGGGCTGACCACCTGAGTTGTCGGGGGGCGTGCCTCCGCTGGAGGGAGGGGAAGGGGGAGTCGGGGTGGGAGTAGGGCCGCCACAGGCGGTCAGGAGGCTGAGGCTGAGGAGGAACGCGCTGGCAAGGATTCTTTTTTTCATGGCTTCTCCTGTGGCGGCCCCGGAGCGCCGCCGTTCGATGTGCACACTCACGGTAGGAAGCCTGGCCTGATACGAGGATGTTGCGGCGCGGTCTGGAAGCGGCAGGCCCTCAAGGCCGCCCAGCTCTCGGGGCAACACGGCGCCCAGGACTTTGCTGACCATTCGATATGGGCGCACCTTTCCCGGTCCACTCCACTGGACTGGAAGGACCATTCGGCAACGATGGGCGGGCAACATGCTCGTATCACGGCGCGCCCCGTAGCGTGCGCCCATGACCCCGAGTTCTTTTCGGCCTACCCTCCAGAACCGACCTGCTCGGCCTCCCGCTGGGACAGTGACCATCCCTGCCCGGCGCCGCCGACCCTTCGCCCGTCCGATCGCCGTGCTGGCCGCCGTGCTCGCCGCAAGTGCGGGCGCAGCGCCGCTGAAGGGCTCGGTCCACGTGCCGGGAAAGCATGATGTGCGCGGCACCTGGGTCATCGTGTGCGACCTCGACGCGCAGGGCGGCTGCATGGAGGGAACGCAGCAGTCGCAGCAGATCACCCGCCAGGACGGCAGCTCGGCATGGTTCACCTTCGAGGACGCTCCAGTCAGCCCGCGCGGCGTCGTGGCGTGGAAGGACGTGAACGGCAGCGGGACGCTCGACCGGGGAGACCTGTACGGCGCGTACTCCATTGATGGCCTGACGCCTGCGGAGGTGAGCGCACCGTATGAGGGAGCGGTCGTCTGGATGCGTGAACAGGACGGCGTGGCTGACCCCTTTCTGGGCGGCGCGGCGAGTCCGGCCTCCAATGCCAAAGCCAGGGCCGCCGCACTGGTCGGTGATCTGGGAACTCAGCCGCGCGGCGGCGGCTCGATGACGGGCACGGTGATCGTGCCGCTGGGCCACGACGTGCGCGGAGTTGTCGTGCTGGCGTGCCGCTTCGGGACGGACGACTGTTACGTGGCCACCCAGGTGAAACTCAGTGGCCGTCACGCCCGCTGGCGCCTCGACGGCCTCGCCGACGAGGGGCATCAACTCGTGGCGTGGGCCGATCTGAACGGCAACGGAGAAGTGGACGGCCCTGACCTGATGGGCACCTACCTCAACTCTGCCCGCGACAACTTCGCCCTTGTGCGCCCCGGCGCTGGGAACATCACCCTCTCTCTGGCGCCGAGCAGCGACCTCGCCACGCAGAACAAGCCGAGCCCCCGGCGTGGTCCCGCCCCGAACAGCATCTTCAAGACCACATCCCTTGCAAAGATCGCAGGACGCTGGACGACCCAGAATCGGGTCAGCCGTCTCACCCAGGGCTTCACGACGGGCACGGTGTTCGGCGGCGCAACCGTACAAGCGGGGTGGGACTGGACGCCCACGCAGGTCAGGCAGGACGTGGATCTGTTGATCCGTCCGGACGGAACGTTCCGGTCCGTCACCTTCACGCAGGACTTTCAGAGCGAGAACTGCGCGACGCTGACCACCGTCGAGCGGGTGGGAAAAGTGGGCCTGTCGGGCGCGAAGCTGAGCTTCCAGGTGACGCGCGGCGCCTTCCGGGAGATCGACACCTGCCAACCGAGCTTCAACCGCTGGGGCCCTCTGCCGGAAGCGAAAGAAACGCAGCTGGTCGGCCTGCAAAAGGGACCGGGAGGCGCGCCCGAGCTGGTGATCCGGGCGGGTGGCTCGCAGAACGATCTGTACTTCCGCAAGGAGTGACGCTCTTCCGTTCGGCTGGACCCAGCCCTGACCTGTCGGAGAGAGCCGTGACCTGCAGCGTCCTGCCGAACCTCTGCTCAAACGTGGTCAAGGTTGACCACCCGCAGTTCCGCTTCACAGGCGTCCGTCCACGAAAGCACTCCTGGCGTCGTTGCCCATCCCTTCGGGCACGAGGGTGTCCTTGTCGCGCAGATCGTTCATCAGCGCCGCTCCTGTTCTTGAAGATGCAGGCGCCATACGCTCCCGGCAGCCCGTAGCTGGCAGAGGCGTTGGACAGGTCCATCAGGGAGCCAAACCTGCCGTTGCCGATGTTCCTCGGGGCCGCCAAGAAAAAGCCGTCCCAGGTGGGTGCGGCCGGCACCAGTTTCTTGTTGGAGATCAGCGCCAGGGCCTCGGCGAACATGGACAGACCAAACACCTTGCCCTGACACGTCATGGCGCTCACCGCCGTCCTGTCCAGATTCGACCTGGAGACCACGCAACGGGCGGCGCAACCGCGTTCAAGAATGCCTGAGTCTCACGAGAGGGAAAGGGAGCCAGGAAGCATCTGACCCCTCATCACCGCGTCACCCTACTTCAAGACCTGACCAGAGCCGGATGATGCCATGATCTGGCGAAGATCCTCGGCCGCGTTCAGTCCCTTGACGACATAGCCCCTGGCGCCCAAGTGCCTCGCCCGTGTGGCCAGCTCGCCGTCTGCCAGCCCGCTCAGGACCACCACGGCAGCTTCCTGCGCCAGAGTGAGTGCGCGGGCAAGCAGTTCCAGGCCCAGGCCGTCTGGCAGGTCCAGATCCAGCAGCAGCACGTCAAAACATCCCCCAGGCCAGCGCTGGCCCGCTTCCGCAAAGGTCGTCACGTGTTCTACCGTCCAGTCCATGCCAGCCAGCTCCAGCACTTCCCACAGCAGCTGTGCGTCGGCCTCGTGATCCTCGATGAGGAGGGCCCGGGTCATGACCCCTCCGCAGGCAGACTGACCTGGAAGGTGGTGCCGTGTCCAGGCGTGCTCTCCAGCCACACCCGGCCCCCATGACGTTCCACGATCTTGCGCGCGATGGCCAGGCCCATTCCGCTGCCCTCGTAGGTCTCGCGGGTATGCAGCCGCTGGAAGATGGTAAAGATGCGCTCGAAGTAGTCCGGAGCGATCCCAATGCCGTTGTCCGCGATCCGCACGGTGACGTATGAGCCGTGCTCCTGCGCTACGATCTGCACGTCCGGCGCCCGCTCGGGGTGGTGGAATTTGAGGGCGTTGCCTATCAGGTTCTGAAAGAGCTGGCGCAGCTGGGTGGCGTCACCCGGCACCGTGGGCAGTGGCCCGACGACAACCCGCGCGCCCGTCTGGTCTACCTGGGCCTGCAGGTCCTGCAGAACCTGCTCCATCAGTACCCTGAGATCCACCGGTCTGTGCTGCATCGGCGCGGAGCCCACCCGCGAGAAGGCCAGCAGATCCTGTAACAGCGTGCCCATCCGCGCAGTCGCGTCCCCGATGAACTGGATATAGCTATCGGCCCGCTCATCAAGCTGTCCGCCGTAGCGCCGCGACAGGAGCTGCGAGAAGCTGGTGATGGTCCGGAGCGGCTCTTGCAGGTCATGCGAGGCCACGTAGGCGAACTGCGCGAGTTCCGCGTTGCTGCGCTCCAATTCCTCGGTGCGCCGCGCCAGGGCGAAGACGCTCTGGGCACGCTCCAGCGTCAGGCCCAGGCTGTGGACTGCCGTGACCAGCAAGGCCTTGTCGGCCGCATCCCAGCGCCGCTCGTTGAACAACGGCACATTGAAAATGCCGATCACCCGGCCCCCCACCATCACGGGCAGACAGGCTGCCGCGCGCAGGTGGCCCGCCACTTCCGGATCGATGTCGGTGTCCGGCGCATAGGCCTCGATGAAGTACGGTTCCAGGGTCTGGGTACAGTGATCCAGGGTGGGCGTCCGGCCCACCGGGAAGCCGGCGTCGATGGCCTGCTGGAGGGCCGGGTTGCCCACGTCGCCCACCTGCACCTGAGCGCGCCATCTCCCCTCCACGTTCTCGAAGTAGGCGGCGTAGCCGGGCGGCAGCAGCGAGAGCACCAGATGCTGCGTGCGCTGCACTAGGGTCAGGTGATCGCCGCCTCCGACCAGATCGCCCGAGAGCCGTGCGACCCCCTCCAGCGCCTGCGTGCGGGCCAGCAATTCGGCGTTCTGAGCGGCGAGCCGCCGGGCGGTCTCGGTCCGCTCCAGGGCCAGCCCCAGACTGCGGCCCACGGCACGGAAGACCGCCTGATGATGGGGGGACCAGTGTGGCTGGTCCTTGACGCCCAGCGCAAACATCGCCTGGAGGGTGCCTTCCATGCTGAGCGGATAAACCGCCACGCTCTGATACGCCTCTGTCTGCGCGAACTGCTCGACCTCAGGATTCCAGCCTTCGACGAAGACCGGTTCGCCCGTCCGCATGGCCTCTGCGAAAAGTGGGGTGTCCAGCGGCATCCCGGCCTGAATGGCGCCCAGCAAACCCGGATTGGCCTCCAGATCATCGGTGTGGACCTTGGCCCGCCACCGGCCACTCTCCAGCGCGTAGTAGACGCTGGTGCAGCCGGGAAAGAGCACGCCCAACATATCCACGACCCGCCCGGACAGCACCAGCACGTCCGTCTCGGTGTCGGCCAGTTCGGAGAACTGAACGAAGGCCTCAAGCTCGGCGGCGCGGCCCTGCGCCTGCCGTTCCAGGGTCCTGGAGAGCTGCGTGCGCTCCAGCGCCAGGGCACACTGCCCGGCCAGGGTTCGCAGGAAGTACTCCTCGTCCGGGGTGAATTCATGGGGCGCTTCAAAGTCCAGCACGATCACGCCCAGCGGACGACCCCCTTCCACCATCGGCAGGACCGCGTTGGCGACGGCGGCCACACCGCCTGTCCGGGCTTCGAGGTCCGGGTACGCGGCGACCAGCTCGCCGGCCTTGCGAAAGAACAGCGGAGTATTCGAGCGCAACGCATCTGGACTGGGCCTGTGACCTTCTAGGTCGCCGTCCTGCCAGATGCTGGCGGTGTCCTGACCCTTGCGAGCCGTGACGTGAAGCCGCCCTCCCTGAACAATCAAGACCGTGCCGGAGATGGCGTTCAGGGCCGTCAGCCCATCGTTGAGAATAATATCGAAGACCTCGTTCGGCTGACGGACCGCCGCCAGGGCCTGCGTCACGCGCAGAAGGTGTGCGAGCAGGTACACGGCGTCCGGCGCTCCCAGCTGGGGCGAGTTCAGTAGGGAGAGGTCCATCATGGCTACCGGGCAGTGTAGGCGCTCAGGTGCGGAGCTTGTGTGGGCGTGAGGCTCCAGACAGGCGGAGTAATGGGGAGGGGTGGCACTCTCCTTTAGGAACAGCCGGATGAACGTCATCAGACGTGTGTCTGTTCCGGTCACCGCGTCAGGCCATGCTGATGCTCGCCAGACTGCGCCTGCGCACCTTGAGCTGAACGTTCAGGCATCTCAGTGCTCAGGTGAGCAGGTCTATCCCTCCCCGCGTCACGTCTGGCCTGAACACCGCGCTCTCAATCCAGGCGCGGCAGGACCGCCCCCTAACCCACCGCTCTTTCCAGCCGTGCTGGGCTGTCGGCCTCAATCACCTGCGCGCCCACGGCCCCAAAAGCAAGTTTTGCTTCCGCCGGGGCGCAGTCGGTGATCCAGGCACTCACGTCAGCCAGCGCCGCGAAGGTGGCGAATCCGGCGTGACCCCACTTGCTGTGGTCCGCGATCAACAGGCTCCGCTGCGCGCGGCGCATGATCGCCGCCTTCTGCTGGGCCTCGACCAGGTTACTGTTGGTCAGGCCGCGTCCGGGGTCAATGCTGGTGCAGCCCACCAGAAAAATGTCGTAGGAGTAACGCTCCACGGTAGCCAATGCGTCCGGGCCAGTCACGCTGTAGGTCGATCCATAGATCTCTCCGCCCACCACGTACAGCGCACACTCTCCATTGAGTTCATACGCGACGTCAATGGCGTGTGTGACCACCCGCAGCGTGCGGGTCAGGGCAGGCGTCCGGCGCAGCGCCTGGGCGACCTGCAAGGCTGTTGTTCCAGCGTCCAGATATACAGTCTGCCCTGGCTGAAGGAGTGCCGGCACCCGTTGCGCCAGGCGAGCTTTGCCTCCCTGCTCGGCCTGCTGGCGGTCGCTGTAGCGCTGATCCTGGCTCGCCAGCGCCGCGCCGCCATGTACCTTGCGAATCAGGCCGCGTTGCGCCAGCACATCAAGGTCTCGCCGCGCCGTCGCGCCGCTGATGCCCAGGTGCTCCGTCAGCGCTACCGTCCGCACCGTCCCCTGACGGGCCAACAGGTCAAGAATCCGGGTCAGGCGTTCCTCGGCGAGCGGGGCGGTCATCTGCATGAAGGATAGCCCATAGGACAAAATTGCTCAAATATCGTCAGGGCTTAATCTGATTGCCGTAAGCATGAGCAGCCTTAGGAGAGATCGTCCCTCAGGAGGCCCGCATCCATTCTTAGCCCTCCCATAAGCCGAATCTGGTGCTCCCATCTTTACCATTCCGGGCGGAGCGACAGCTCTTCATTCCAGGGACTTGCAATTTTTCCTCCTCTCACTTATGATCCGAATTGATCAAAAGTAATCATAGTTTACCAAAAGGAATCATCAAGCGGCTCAACCGTGAAGCCGCACAGGGGGCAGACATGGTTGATCTTCCGCAGAATCTGATCCGGCTCGGCGTCCAGGCGGGCAGCAAGGCCGACGCCATCTCACAGGTGGCCGCGCTGCTGATAGAGGCGGGGAACGTCGCGCCGAACTATCTCAGCGGCATGCTCGCCCGCGAGGAGCAAGCCAACACCTACCTGGGCAGCGGCATCGCCATCCCGCACGGCACGCCCGAGACCCGGAATCTGATCCGAAAGACCGGGATCGCGGTGCTGCAGGTTCCCGGCGGCGTCCAGTGGGGCGAGGGTGGGGAGACCGTGCGCCTGGTGGTGGGCATCGCTGCCGCCAGCGACGAGCATCTGGACATCCTGCGCCGGTTGACCCGCGTGCTGAGCAATGACGAACTGGTGGAGAAGCTCTCCACCACCACCGACCCTGCCGACCTACAGGAAGCGCTGACCGGGGAACGGCCCGCTGCCGCCCCGAGCCCTGCGGCGCCGGAGCTCCCCTTCACGGCGCAGGTCACGCTGCCCAATCCCCTGGGAATGCACGCGCGGCCGGCGACGGGGCTGGCGAATCTAGTGCGCTCGCGTGGGGGACGGGTGCGGCTGACCCGCGACTCGGGCGAGAGCGCCGACGCCACCCGGCTGATGGAGGTGCTGTCTCTGGGCCTCACGCGCGGCACTGCCCTGACCGTGAGCGCGGAGAGCCGCGAGACCCTGGCCGCCGTGACCGACGCCATCCGCGCGGGCCTGGGCGACGATCTGAGTGCAGCACCCGCCCAGACGGCGCCTGTCCGCCGCGAACCCGACTGGGCGCCGCAGCATGTCGGCGCAACCGTGGAGGGCGTGGCCGCCGCCGATGGTCTGGTGGTGGGCGTGACCCGGCAGCACGCCCCAAGACCGTTGGACGTACGCGATGAACCCAGCGATCCCGCGCAGGACGCCGCCCGGCTGGACACGGCCTTGGCGGCCGCACACGCCGAACTGAAGGTTCTGGTTGACGACGTTGGCACGAAGTTTGGCGCGGACAAGGCCGCGATCTTCCTCGCCCATCAGGAGCTCCTCTCGGACGAGGGCACCGTACAGGACACCGTAAGCCGCATTCTGGACGGACACGGCGCGGCCTGGGCATATCAGGCGGCCACCGGAGAGCGCATCGCCAAGCTCCAGAAACTCGATGACCCCACCCTGGCAGCCCGTGCCGCCGATCTGGGCGACGTGCAGCGGCGGGTGCTCCGGCAGTTGCTGGGGATCCGCGAGGCAGACGTGCAGGCCAGCGGCCCAGTTATTCTGCTGGCCACCGACCTCACGCCCAGCGACACCGCGCGGCTGGGGCCGGACACGCTGCTGGGTTTTGTGACCGCGCAGGGCGGGCCGACCAGCCACACCGCAATCATCGCGCGGGGCCTGGGGCTGCCCGCAGTGGTGGCCGCCGGGCCGGGCGTGCTGGAGGTTCCTGACGGCACCCCGGCCATTCTGGACGGCGCGGCGGGACGGCTGTACCTGAATCCTTCGGAGGCCGATGTGCACTCCGCCCGTGAACGTCAGGGCGCGCTGCAACAGGAGCGGGAGGCCGCCCGCGCCGCGCGCTTCGAACCGGGAGCCACCCGTGACGGCGCACGGGTGGAGGTGGCCGCCAACATCAACCGCGCCGCCGACGCCCTCGCGGCGCTGGAGGCCGGGGCCGAGGGCGTGGGGCTGATGCGCACCGAGTTCCTGTTTCTGGAGCGCGACAGCGTGCCGAGCGAGGACGAACAGGAACAGGAATACCGCGCGATGGCGCTGGCGCTGGAAGGGCGCCCCCTGATCATCCGCACGCTGGATATCGGCGGTGACAAGGAGGTGCCGTACCTGGGACTGGCCCGCGAGGACAACTCCTTCCTGGGGCTGCGCGGCATCCGGCTGTGCTTTGAGCGCCCGGACCTCTTCCTGCCGCAACTGCGGGCGGTGGCGCGGGTGGCAAAGGATCACCCGAACGTCCACCTGATGTTCCCGATGATCTCCACCCTGGAAGACTTCCGCCGCGCCCGCGCCATCTTCGACGGGGTGCGCCGCGAACTGGATGTTCCCAGCGTGCCGCTGGGCGTGATGATCGAAGTGCCGTCGGCGGCCCTGATCGCCGAGGCCCTGGCCACAGAGGTGGATTTCTTCAGCGTGGGGACCAACGACCTGACCCAGTACACCCTGGCGATGGATCGCCTGCACCCGCAACTGGCCCGCCAGACCGACGCGATGCACCCCGCCGTGCTGCAACTGATCGCGCTGACCGTGCAGGCGGCCGAGCGCCACGGCAAATGGGTGGGCGTCTGCGGCGGCGCGGCGGGCGATGAGGTGGGCGCCCTGATGCTCGCGGGCCTGGGCGTCCGGGAACTGTCGGTCAGCACGCCGCAGATCGCGGGCGTGAAGGCGGCGCTGCGGGGGCGCACCCTGGCCGAACTCCAGGCACTGGCCCGCGAAGCCCTGACCCAGCCCACAGCCGAGTCCGTCCGTGCCCTGGTGCGGCCCCCGGAGCGGGAAGGGGCGAGAGCATGAGCGCCGCTTCCTTACATGTCGTGACGCTGACCCTCAATCCCGCCCTCGACCTGACGGTTCACGCCGACGGCTGGCGGCAGGGCGAGGTCAACAGTGGGCAGGGCTTTCAACTGGACGCCGGCGGCAAGGGCGTGAACGTGGCCGCCTTCCTGGCCGACTGGGGCCTGAGCGTCACCGCGACTGGGTTGCTGGGCGACGAGAATCCTGAGGCATTTGAGGGACTGTTCCGGGCCAAAAGCGTGCACGACGCCTTCGTCCGCGTTCCTGGATCCACCCGCGTGGGCATCAAGCTGGTGGACGGCGCGGCGCAGGAGACCACCGACATCAACCTGCCAGGGCTGGCGGCCATCCCACAGGCACTGGCCGAGCTGGACACGCGCCTGAGCGCGTTGACGGCGGACCACACCGTCTTCGTGCTGGCAGGCAGCCTGCCGCCAGGCGTGGACGCGGGCTTCTACGCCCGGCTGACCGCGAAGCTGCGTGGGGCAGGCTGTTTCGTGGCCCTGGACACCAGCGGCCCGGCGCTGACCGCGGCCCTGGCGGCAGATGTCCTGCCCGATCTGGTCAAGCCGAACATCCACGAATTGGAGGCCGCACTGGGCCGTTCGCTCCACGGCGAGGCGGAGGTGCTGGCGGCGGCGCGGGAGCTGTTGCGGCGTGGGGCCAGTCTGGTGGCCGTGTCGCAGGGCGAACAGGGAGCGCTGCTGGTAAGCAGCCACGAGGCGGTACGCGCCCGTCCCCCCCATGTGAACGTCAAAAGCACCGTCGGCGCGGGCGACGCCATGGTGGCGGGCCTGATTTCAGCCCACGCCGACCGCTTGGGGCTGACCGACGCTGCCCGTCGTGCCACAGCTTTCAGCGTGGGCGCCATCACCCGGCTGGGCGCCCACCTGCCCCCCCACGCCGAACTGGAGAAGTTCGTGACGCAGGTGGCCGTTGAAGCCGTGGAAGGGGTGGAAACGGCGTGACCTTCAACCCTCTGCAAGCAGGACATCGACATCTAACCTCTTCCCTCTCCCAGGAGGCTTCCCCATGGCAAAGCTAGTCGCTGTTACCGCCTGTCCGACAGGTATCGCCCACACCTTCATGGCCGCCGAAGCGTTACGGCGTGCAGCGCAGGCTGCCGGACACGAGTTGCGCGCCGAAACACAGGGCAGCATCGGGGCACAGGACGCCCTGACCCCCGCCGAGATCGCGGCGGCGGACGCGGTGATCCTGGCCGCCGACATGAACGTGGATGAAGCGCGGTTTGCCGGAAAGCGCGTCGTGCGGGCCAGCACGGGCGAGGCCATCCGTGACCCGGCGGGCCTGATCGCGCAGGCCACCCAGGGCGCAGCCAGCGCCGGGCCAGCTTCAAGCTCAGTCACTCCCGCTCCGGCCAGCAAGCCCACCAAGATCGTCGGCATCACCTCCTGCCCCACCGGAATCGCGCATACCTTCATGGCCGCCGAGGGGCTGGAAAACGGCGCGAAGGCGCTGGGTTACGCGGTGAAAATTGAGACGCAGGGCAGCGTGGGGGCGGGCAACCCGCTCACGCCGCAGGACATTGCCGAGGCCGACGTGGTGATCATCGCGGCGGACACCAACGTGGATCTGTCCCGCTTTCAGGGCAAGCGGGTCTACCAGACCGGCACCAAACCGGCCATCTCGGGCGGGCAGGCACTGGTGCAGCGGGCGCTCACCGAGGCGACCCCCCACGGCACCGCAGGGGGCGGCGACTTTGTCGCGCAGGCCAGCGCCGCCAAGGCCGCCAAGAACGCGGGCGTCCCCAGCGCCTACAAACACCTGATGACCGGCGTGTCGCACATGCTGCCCTTCGTGGTGGCGGGGGGCCTGCTGATCGCACTGTCCTTCGCTTTCGGAGGCATCAACCCGCCGCCCGGCAGCTTTGGCGCGGCCCTGAGCCAGATCGGCGGCGGCACCGGGGCCTTTGGCCTGTTCGTGCCAGTGCTGGCCGGGTTCATCGCCTTTTCTATCGCGGACCGGCCCGGCCTCGCGCCGGGCATGATCGGCGGGCTGCTGGCCCTGGGCGGCGGCAGCGGCTTCCTGGGCGGCCTGCTCGCGGGTTTCCTGGCCGGGTACGTGACCCGGTGGCTCAACCGGGGGATCCGGCTGCCGCGCACGCTCGAGGGCCTCAAGCCCACCCTGATTCTGCCGCTGCTGGGCACGGCCATTACCGGACTGGCGATGGTCTACGTGGTGGGCCGTCCGGTGGCCGCCGCGCTGACGGCCGCCACTGCGTGGCTGCAAGGACTGGGAGACGCGTCTGCGGGTCTGCTGGGCGCGGTTCTGGGCCTGATGATGGCCTTTGACATGGGTGGGCCAATCAACAAGGCTGCGTATACCTTCTCGGTGGGGCTGCTGGGGTCCAATGTCTACGGCCCTATCGCCGCCGCGATGGCCGCTGGCATGACGCCGCCGCTGGCACTTTTCTTCGCCACCCTCTTCTTCAAGAACCGTTTCACCCGTGACGAGCACGAGGCGGGCAAGGCCGCCGGGGTGCTGGGTCTGGCCTTTATCACCGAGGGCGCGATTCCCTTTGCGGCGCGTGACCCGCTGCGCGTGATTCCCTCGCTGATGATCGGCTCAGCGGTGGCAGGCGCAATCAGCATGGCCGCCGGGTGCCTGCTGCGTGCCCCGCACGGCGGCGTCTTCGTGCTGTTCATCCCGAACGCCGTGGTCAACCTGCCCATGTACGTCGTGGCGATCGTGGTGGGGACGGTGGTCAGCACAGTGCTGCTGGGCGTCCTGAAAAAGCCGGTGCTGGAAACGCCCGCCATCGCAAGTACGGAAGTGACGGGCGCGGCAAACGTGGCGGCGGACTGAGGGAGGTGTGGGGACGTAACGGATGGAAGTTAAAGAAGAGGCGGCCCAGCAGATCTGGGCCGCCTCTTCTGGCAGGCAGAACTGCACGAGATCAAAGTAGGCTGGCGTGAACCCCCCAGCCCACTGGATCAGTTGCGAGGCATGCGGAGTTCGAGGTACATGTTGGGCCGGATCGCCTGGTAGTCGCGCGTGAA